>NZ_JAKUFF010000062.1:0-27831 GCF_022663305.1 Bacillus cereus group sp. BfR-BA-01408
AATCAAATTGAAGATATTAAACCGTTATATTCATTACCTTTAAAAGACTTAGTATTAACACGTAATAAAGTAAAAGACTTATCCGGTATTGAGCAAATGAAGCAATTAGAAGAATTGTGGATCGGGAAAAATGAAATAAAAGATGTTACTCCTCTAAGTAAGATGACACAGTTAAAACAATTACACTTACCTAACAATGAGTTAAAGGATATTACTCCATTATCAAGTCTAGTAAACTTACAAAAGCTTGATTTAGAAGCGAATTATATTTCAGACTTAACACCAGCTAGCAATTTGAAAAAGTTAGTATTCTTAAGTTTTGTTGCAAATGAAATTCGTGATGTTCGACCAGTTATAGAACTAAGTAAAACAGCCTATATCAATGTTCAAAATCAAAAAGTATTTTTAGAGGAAACAGAAGTAAATAAAGAAGTAAAAGTACCTATATACGAGAAAGATGGTAAAATCTCTACAAAAATTCGTTTAAAGAGAGAAGGTGGTACGTATAGTAATGATGCAGTTAAGTGGAGTACACCGGGTGAGAAAGTATATGAATTTGGTGTAAAAGATCCATTTGCGGATACAGGAATCTTCTTCACAGGATCTGTGATTCAAAATGTGGTAGAAAGTAAAGAAGACAATAATTCTAAAGAAGATGAAAAAGTAGGAGTAGTAGAATTTAAAGATGTACCAAAAGGACATTGGTCAGAGGAAGCAATTCATTATTTAGCGAAAGAAAATATTTTCAAGGGATATGGAAATGGACAATTTGGATTTGGGGATCGTATTACTCGTGGACAAGTTGCGTCTTTAGTACAAAGGTATTTGAAATTAGAAAATAAAGTAGAGCAGAAAGAGAGATTTACAGATACGAAAGGACATATGTTTGAGCAAG
This sequence comes from Bacillus cereus group sp. BfR-BA-01408, assembly GCF_022663305.1. Taxonomy (NCBI): domain Bacteria; kingdom Bacillati; phylum Bacillota; class Bacilli; order Caryophanales; family Bacillaceae; genus Bacillus; species Bacillus cereus group sp. BfR-BA-01408. The sequence continues at coordinate 896 of NZ_JAKUFF010000062.1, forward strand.
ATATTGCTACAGTTGCGCAAGCTGGAATTATGCAAGGAGATGGTACTGGGGAGTTTCGTCCAGATGGAGTATTAACTCGATACGAAATGTCTGTAGTATTATATAAAGTATTTCAGCTAAAAGAAGATGAAAATAATAAAGTGAACTTTAATGATGTACCAACTGGTCATTGGGCAGAAGAATATGTGAAAGCGTTAGCGGACAATAACATATCAAAAGGTGATGGAAAAGGAAACTTTTTAGGTGATGATTTTGTAACACGTGAACAATATGCACAGTTCTTATATAACGCAATAATGAAATAAAAGATGAGAAAATACGTTATTCTTTGATTGAAAAAGAATAACGTATTTTTTATGTATAAAATGAAATAGTCAATATACAGGAGTATAGACATATGAATAGCCCTTTTTAAAGAAGAGACGTGAAACTATATTGACAAAAAGGCGTTCTCATGTGATAATTCAATTAAATTTTTAGAATAATCAAAAAATACTCCTTTTACATAGAAAGGATTCGAACATTATATGAATATTACGCCGGGGGTGACGAAATGTTATTTTTTCTAAAGAAATGGAATGAATTAAAAGATGTGAAATCTGAACTAGCACTTCGTGATTGGTTTTATGGTACAAAAATTAGCTTATCACTTTGTACGTCAAAAGAGCCGTTAACTTTTTTAGTAAACGTTGAAGGAAGAGATAAAGGGTTATTTTCAGAAGAAGATTTTATTGTTGTAAACTGTATGTGTGAACCAGTATTTGAAAATGAAGAAAAACCAGCTGCGGAATCATTTATGCATGCAGATATTTATAAAAAAAGTAGTGCAGAATGTATTTTACAAGTACAGACTGTAGATAGTCATTTAATATCAGAGTTGTATGGAGAAAAAGGGGAAGTAACATTCGATAAACGTAGCGTGGAACGTGTTTTTGGAAAAGAAGGTATAACAGAAATGACAATTCCCATTGTAGAAGATGAGAAAAAATTCGCTGATTTATTAGAAAATAATGTGCCGAATTTTAGTGAAGGTGGAGGAGTAGTTCTCGTTCATAATTATGGCATGATTGTGTGGGGAAAAACTCCAGAATACGCGAAAAAATGGTTGGAGGGTATAGAATATTTAATGAACTACCATGTAAAATTGTTAATGATAAAAGGCGCAAAGAGTTCTGTTATATGAAATGTTTGTGATTTCGTTACAAATCCACAAATGAATGAAAGCGTTTTAAAAATAATTTTACTCATAAAATATAGGTCTCCTTATTATATATAGATTACATGTTGACATGTAAGGAGGAACATATTTTGCGAGTTAAATATCATTTTCTGCCAAAACAGCAAGTAACATTTTGCAAAATGAACGATTCAGGTAAGAAGGCTCTGCAAATTATGAATGAAACGGGATTTCGAGCAATCCCTGTATTAGCAGAAGATGAAAAGAAATTCATGGGGATTATTTATAAAGTGGATCTTTTAGAAAAGAAGTGTAATGGTGGATTAGAGGAATTAAGTACGGAACATATGCTAGAAGATTCCGCTGCATTTATTTTTGAAAAGGACTCTTTTTTCAGAGCATTTTATGTTATTCGTCGTTTGCCGTTTTTAGCGGTACTAAATGATTATAATGAATTTGTTGGCATCTTAACTCATTCCAATATATTTGATGTTATTGAGGATTCATTTGGTATGCGGACGGGTGGTTATATATTAACGATTGCAACACAAGATTGTAAGGGAACGATTAAAGAACTTGGGACATTGTTGAAAGCATTTCATATCGGTGGACTATTTACGCTAGATAACGGCGATCAATATATTCGCCGCGTTATTGTCAATATAACAGATGAGTTAAATGAAAAAAGATTAAAGCAATTAATCGAAAAAATAGAGAAAAAAGGATTCAGGGTGAGTCATGTAGATTATATTTAAGATGAAAAGGAAAGGGAGCAATTTGCTATATGCAGATTGCTCTCTTTTTTAGTTTGAGTCATGAATCTTATTTTGAAACAGGAGGCGGAGATAATGCTAAATCGGATAAAAAAATAAAATCTGCATGTTCACGAATTTTAGGAATAGAGGTTTCTATAACACGTGATGTAATTTCACCTGGAGGCCCAACATGTCCGATAGCTACCATAATCGGTTTTTCTTGAAGTTTTTTAATGAGTAATTGGGCTTGTTTTGAAATATGTGCCGCTGTGTACACGTCATCAAAAAATAATTGATTTTCAATAATTGGCACTCCTAATTCTTTCCCGATTTTTGGGACGACACTCTTAGGATTTGTTTTGCTATCTAAATAAAATAAACCGTGTTTTTTACAAGCTGCAAGTATAAGTCGTACAATTCTTTCGTCTGCAGTCACTTTTGATCCCATATGATTATTCATCCCAATTGCATGTGGCACTTCTTGAATCGCTTGTTCGAGTCGATTATTTATTTCTTCGTCGCTTAAATCAGTTGTAATTGCTTTTGGTCCAAGCCATTCTTTTTTACCTTTAATCGGTTCCATTGGCATATGTATAATAACTTCGTGTCCTTTCTTATGAGCCGCTATCGCATCTTCCTTTGTGGAAGGAAGAAAAGGCATAACAGCAACAGTTAGTGGAATAGGAAGTGATAACATTTTATCAGTTCCTTTCATATTATTGCCGAAGTCATCAATGACAATAGCTACTTTATTTGTATGAGCCTTGGCCTCAACAGGAAACAAGAAAGATGGTAAAAACATAGTCAAAATAAGCAATGCAATCGTATATTTGCGCATATAACTATTTCCTTTCTATATTATCAATCACCATTATGGTTTGCGTTTTTATATAAATTAAACAAAAAATGTCGAAGAAAAGTATATGGAAAATAGGGAATCCGCTATTTAATTGGTGTTTGTAAAAAAAGAAGATGAAAAAATTGTCTATTATTGCGAATGTATTTACAAAGATAGAATAATTTGTAATAATTCTCAAAGTGAGGGTAAAGATTTGTAAATTACAGGGAGAAAATGTTAAATTTTCTGATTCTTCAAATTCAAATATGATAAGCAGTTAAAAGTTCAATGGAGAAGTGAAGTAGAGAGCATGGAAGTATAATAAGGGGGATATGAATGTTTACTGTAAAAAGGAAGTACACATTAGAAAAGCTTTCACGTGATATTCATATGAAACGTGAAGAGATGATTCAATTAGGTTTAACGAGTGGGTTAAATAGTACGGAGACGATTCAAGTGAGTCAAGAATTGGACAAGCTTATTTTACAGTACCAGTGTTATAAAGAAAAACAAACACCAAAATGGTTATCAATTATAAAGGTACCTATTTTTCAAATTGGGTATGAAGGGAAATCAAGTAATTTTTGGCGAATGCTTGTGGCTGGTTTTATGAAATAAGTATAATTACCCTTTAGGGATAAGGATAATTATACTATGTGTAACGGAATTTCGATATGAACTGTCGTTCCTTCGTTTTCTATACTGTTAATAAAAATATGCCCGTTGTACATCTCTATAATTCGTTTACATATGACAAGTCCAAGACCTGTTCCAGTATCTTTATTAGTAAAGAACGGATGAAAGAGGTGTTTTTGAATATGTTTTGGAATCCCTTTTCCAGTATCTATAATTTGCAATTGTGCGTGTGTTTCATTGTTTGTTACGAAAATAGTTAGTGTATCGCCAGAAGTCATAGCTTCAATTGCATTTTTTATAATGTTTAAAACCACTTGTTTCATATGGTCTTTTGAGCACCGGATATGAACAGGACGGTCTGGCAAATGTAAATGGAATACAATATTATGTAGATTCGCCTCAGATTGAATAATTAATGCTACCTCATTTAGAATGGTTCTCACATCATATGTTTGTTCGATGATTGCAGTTGGCTTTCCAAGAATAAGAAATTCACTTACAATTTCATTAATTCGTTCTATTTCTTGTTCGATGATGGAAAAATAGAACTGATCTTGTTCATCTTTATATTTCTCTTTTAATAGAGCGACGAGCCCTTTAATTCCGGTAAGTGGATTACGGATTTCGTGGGCTGTACTAGCTGCAAAAGTTCCAACTAATTCAATTTTTTGTAGTTCATTTTGTTGTCTTTCCAGTTTTGTTTGTCGTTTTAACAACATATATTGAGCGAGTAAAAATAAAATTGACATTAAAAATAAAGTAGCTATACATTCTATGGCAACCCACTGGTTTAAAGTTTTTTGATGAATAGGTAACGGAGAAACAGAGACCTTCCAATCTAATCTTTGGAGTGGAGTAGTAAGCATATTAGAATGAGCATCACTTGTTTCGTTATTATCATCGTTTAGAAAAACTACATTATACTTATCAGTTACTTCAAAATGGTATTGTGGCTTAATGGCATTTAAAGATGATGAAATGTAGTCAAAGCGTAAACTTGCTAACAATAAGCCTGAGAGCTCCTTCTGTTTATTGAAAATGGGGGAAGCAATCATAATAGCTTGATGGCCAAGAACACGATCTGTAATGACGGATGATACAGTTGTTTTCTTAGTTTGTAATGCGTTTTGAATATATTTACGATCTGAGACATCAACAGGTGGTCGGTCACCTTCCGATGCGATTGTAATGATACCTTCTGGTGTAGCGTAATATAGACCAGAAAAATGTGCATCGTTTCCATCCGTATCATGTACAATTTCTTTCATTCCATTAATATTTCCAGTCTCGGTTCCTACGACCTTTGCGAGCATTTCTAGGGCAGAAATTGCTTCGCCAAGGTGGTGATCTAAATAGTCTCTATATAAAAAGAGAACCGTATGGGCAACTTGTTTATTTTCTTGTTTCATTTTATACGAATGATATGAATAAAATGTAGCACCAATCCCTATTGTTGGTAGGATAACAAGCAATATATATATAACTATGCTGTGGAATTTGAATTTCAAATTTGGTACTCCTTCTTTTTTATTATCATTATATATAAACTATGTTAAAATTGTCATGTTTTTATTCAAGAATCATTCATAATATATTTGGGGAGAGGTAATGAATGAGTGAATACTCATTCGGAATTTATATGAAGTACTATTTTGTTCTTTTTATTACTGAGAATTTAAGTGAAGGGTTGAAAGTTGTATGACATCAAATAATGAACGAGAAGATATTTCTCAATCTTTAAAAGTATTTATTGCATTATCTCGTGTACATCGTTCTGTTATGGATACTACAAATAAGTCTATACAAAGTAACGGTTTAAATCCAACTGAGTTTGCTGTATTAGAACTGCTATATCATAAAGGCGGTCAACCACTTCAGCAAATTGGTGAGCGTATTTTAATAGCTAGTGGCAGCATTACATATGTTGTAGATAAGTTAGAGAAAAAGGGACTAGTAAAAAGAATTCCGTGCCCGAATGACAGACGTGTTATTTATGCACAATTAACTGAATCTGGAGAGAACTTTATTGCTTCTATTTTTCCAGGGCATGAGCAAGTTATTCATCAGTCTTTTGAAATGTTAACGAAAGAGGAAAAGGACGAATTACTTGATCTATTAAAAAAGATTGGAAAGTATGAAAAGTAATAATATGTTCCAAAGGAGCTTTGGATAAAGAAATCCAAAGCTTTTTTGTTTACATGTAATGATGGCAGTATATGCCATATTTTGTTGAAGAATAAGAGGAGATTTGGAAGTAAGCATTGAATTATAGTAAGGATGCATATAATGGAGAGGAGGCTCGTTCATGTCATTTAAAGACTATGAATATAAAAGGCCAAATATTGAAGAATTAAAAGAGAAGTTTACAGCTGCTTTAGAGAAGTTTGATAACGCAAAAACTGTAGAGGAACAAAAACAAGTCATTCATTCAATTAACGAAATTCGTAACGATTTTGGTACAATGGGGAATCTTTGTTACATTCGTCATTCTGTTGATACAACAGATGCTTTTTATAAGGAAGAGCAAGATTTCTTTGATGAATTCTCTCCAGTTGTACAAGGATATGGTACAAAGTATTATAATGCGTTAATTCATTCTCCATTCCGTGAAGAATTAGAAGCGTATTATGGGAAGCAATTATTTGCTCTTGCGGAGTGTGATTTAAAAACATATTCTGATGAAGTCGTGAAGGATTTACAATTAGAGAATAAATTGTCTTCACAATATACACAGTTATTAGCATCTGCAAAAATTGATTTTGCAGGAGAAGAAAGAACGTTATCACAGCTTATTCCATTTATGCAAGGGAAAGAGAGAAGTGAACGTAAAGCAGCAAGTGAGGCGTATTACGGATTTTTAGCTGAGAATGAAGAAGAGTTAGATCGTATTTATGACGAGCTTGTTAAAGTGAGAACGAAAATCGCCAAATCTTTAGGTTTCAAAAACTTTGTTGAACTTGGATATGCAAGAATGTACCGTACAGATTATAATGCGGAAATGGTAGCGAATTATCGTCAGCAAGTGCTAGATTATATCGTTCCCGTTACAACGGAATTAAGAAAACGTCAACAAGCGCGTATCGGTGTAGAGAAGTTAGCGTACTACGACGAAAACTTTGAATTTCCAACAGGTAACCCAACTCCAAAAGGAGATGCGGATTGGATTGTTAATCATGGAAAAACGATGTATAAAGAGTTATCGGCTGAAACAGATGAATTTTTCAATTTCATGTTAGATAATGATTTATTAGATTTAGTTGCGAAAAAAGGAAAAGCTGGCGGTGGATATTGTACATATATTGAGAATTATAAAGCGCCGTTTATCTTCTCGAATTTTAACGGAACGTCTGGTGATATTGACGTATTAACACATGAAGCAGGCCATGCTTTTCAAGTATATGAAAGTCGTAAATTTGAAATTCCAGAATATAATTGGCCAACATATGAAGCGTGTGAAATTCACTCTATGAGTATGGAATTCTTCACATGGCCATGGATGAAGTTATTCTTTGAAGAAGATGCAGATAAATATTATTTCTCTCACTTAAGTTCAGCACTTCTGTTTTTACCGTATGGTGTATCTGTTGATGAATATCAACATTATGTATATGAAAATCCTGAAGCATCACCAGAAGAGCGCAAGACAGCATGGCGTAATATAGAGAAAAAGTATTTACCGCATCGTGATTATGAAGATAATGATTATTTAGAGCGCGGTGGATTCTGGCAACGTCAAGGGCATATTTATAGCTCCCCGTTCTACTATATTGACTACACGTTAGCACAAATTTGCGCACTGCAATTTTGGAAACGTGCAAGAGATAATAGACAAGAGGCGTGGGAAGATTATGTGAATCTGTGCCAACAAGGTGGAAGTAAATCATTCTTGGAACTAGTAGAAGTTGCAAATTTAACATCACCATTTGCTGAAGGCTGTGTGAAAAGTGTTATTACAGAAATTGAAGCATGGCTACAAGCAATTGACGACACAAAATTGTAAAAAACATGCTCTTTTTTTCACATGTTTAACATCGACATAATGAGAAAATGATGAGATAATAAAAGAAAATTCAGAATACTAAAGAGGTGTTTCTAATAAGGAGCGCCTCTTTTCACCAACAAAAGGGGGGAAAGAAGTATGCTTCAATCTAATATGGATGTGAGTTTAGAAAGTTTGGTGAACTCATTACAGTCTACCCGAAGCACGCTATTGTCAGAAATTGAAATGTTAAATGATACAGAAGTGAATGTAAAGCCACGTCGTGATAAATGGAGTATTATTCAAATTTTGCATCACTTGCATTTAGTTGAACAATCTGTCACGTCTGCCCTTGCATATGCTTTACAAAAAAATGAAAGAAACACGACTCCATTTAAAGACCTCCAACTTACGCTGGATCGCACACATAAACGAGAAGCTCCTCAGCAAATGAAACCAACAGAAACGCTAATGAAAAAACAGCAAGGAATTCAATTACTAGAACATTCACGACAAGAACTATTACACACGCTTCATAGTGTTTTAGATGAAAAAGATCTATTTGAAAATGGATTAAAGCATCCTGTTTTTAATGATTTGAATTTGTATCAGTGGGTTCAATTTCTTGATTTGCATGAACAAAGACATCTTACGCAGTTAAAAGAGGCGAAACACGCAATTTTACAGCGATAATTAGAAGGAAGTGGGAGACCACTTCTTTTTCGTATGTGCATAGTTTTTCTTCTTATTTTGGAATACTACAGAGAGAAAGATAAGAAGGAGTTGAAAAGTATGTCCAAGAAAAAGAAAGAAGAAGAGCGCGCATGGAAAGCACGTAAAGAAAATCAAAAACCACATGGCAAAGTGAAAGCTTTTGCTGAATTAGTTGAAGGAACAGAAAAAACGTGATGAGTATTTCATCACGTTTTTTGTATGAGTGGAAAAGTTAATAAGAAAGTTGTACCTGTACCTTTTTCACTTATAATATCAATTTTTCCGTTCATAGCTTGCACAACACTGAATACGACCATCATTCCAAGACCAGTGCCTTTTTCTTTTGTTGAGTAGAAAGGGGATCCAAGGCGTTTTACTTGTTCTTGATCCATACCAATTCCTGTATCTTTTATATACAATTGTATATGTTTATGTTCTGGAACTAAAGTAAGTACGAGATCACCGCCTGTAGGCATAGCCTCAATACAGTTTTTGAAAATATTTAATAAACATTGGTTCAGTTTTTGTTTTTCACCAGCAATAAAGAAAGATGTACTTTGTTTGATGTAGTGGATACGAACATTTGTTAAATTAGCAAGAGGTGTGATTAAAGATAAGGCATGCAATAATTCTTCCTCTATTTGTAATTGTTGTTCTTTTTCAATACTTGGTTTCGCAAAAGTTAAGTAGTCTGTAAGAACATGATTTGCTTGTTCGATTCCGTTGATGGCTATGTCGATATATAATTTTCGCTCTTGCTCAGTGCATGTATCTGACTGCAAAAGTTGTAAAAATCCTTTTGTTGAAGTTAATGGATTGCGAATCTCATGAGAGATAGACGCTGCCATTTCGCCGATTAAATGGAATTTTTCAGCATTCATAAGTTCGTTTTGAAGACGAACTTGCATTTGTAGTATATGTAGCAAATATAAGATAAGAATTGTTCCAATTATTGTACATATTTCGTACACGATAATATGTGGTATGTAATCTGCGCTATTTGTAACCTCTGAAAGGAAAGATGGTATCCAGCCCAAGCCAAATATGAGACTGTAAAAGATAGCGAGTGCTATTTTTATACGATTAGAACTGCGGTTAAATAGTTTGTATGTTAACAGTAGAACGATAAACAGTAGAACCGAGGCGATAAGGGATGGAAAGACACCAATTCCGCCTAATAAAAAGCGATATATGTTTAATACAGCTAAGATGGAAGCACCGGCAATAGGACCTCCTGTTAATGTACCGACAATTAATACGATATGACGCATATCAAATTGAAATCCATAATTTGTTTTTGCTCCGAAAGTAATACATAGTATGGTAGCGAGGCAACATAATGTAATAAATATAGTTGAATTTAATTTAGGAGAACGTTTCCCTTTTTGATTCCAAAATAAATGGTATACGAGCATTGTAACAAGGATGAATAATATATTTAAAAAGAGATAAATAATAAAGGGTTTCAGTGGGATGCCTCCTCTCTTCTCACATTAGATTAATCATACTATAAAATGCAAGAAATGAAATGCGAAATAGCGGAAAAATCAGAAATTTTTTCTGGTAGTATACAATATGTTACAATAAGCTTTGTCAATGAAAGAAGGAATTCCGTGTAATGCACGGGAGAGGTTCGCGAACTCCCTCTATAAAAAACTATGGAAACAACAATATCATTAGGTATTGTTTTGTTTTTTTATTGTGACAGTTCAAGAACGTTCTTTCTTCTTATTCGTAGTAGAGAAGGAGAATGAGTGAAATGAAAAAAGAAAAGGCAGTTGTTGTTTTTAGTGGAGGACAAGATAGTACGACATGTTTATTTTGGGCAATAGAGCAGTTTGCAGAAGTAGAGGCTGTAACGTTTAATTACAATCAACGTCATAAGCTAGAAATCGATTGTGCAGCGGAAATTGCAAAAGAGCTAGGAATTAAACATACGGTACTAGATATGAGTCTATTAAATCAACTTGCTCCAAACGCGTTAACGAGAACGGATATGGAGATTACACATGAAGAAGGGGAATTACCATCGACGTTTGTAGATGGACGAAATTTACTATTCTTATCATTTGCTGCTGTATTAGCAAAACAAGTTGGAGCACGTCATATTGTAACGGGTGTATGTGAAACTGATTTTAGTGGTTATCCAGATTGCCGTGACGTGTTTGTGAAATCGTTAAACGTTACTTTAAATTTATCCATGGATTATCCGTTTGTGATTCATACACCACTTATGTGGATTGATAAAGCGGAAACATGGAAATTATCAGATGAACTTGGAGCATTCGAGTTTGTTCGAGAAAAAACATTAACATGTTATAACGGAATCATTGGTGATGGTTGCGGTGAATGTCCAGCATGTCAACTTCGTAAAGCAGGATTAGATACGTACCTACAAGAACGCGAAGGGGCGAGTAACTAATGGATAATTTCTTTGGATTTCGCATTGTAGAAAGTTTGCAAAAAATGGACAAGGATATTCAGCGTAAACAGCTTAAATATCATAATAAAAGAGTAATGGTCAGCAAGGAATTTACATTTGATGCAGCACACCATTTACACTGTTATGAAGGGAAATGTAAAAACTTACATGGTCACACATATAAAGTTGTATTTGGGATTAGTGGATATGTAAATGAAATCGGTCTTGCAATTGACTTTGGAGATATAAAAGAAATTTGGAAGAATGAAATAGAAATTTATTTAGACCATCGTTATTTAAACGAAACGTTACCAGCGATGAATACAACTGCTGAAAATATGGTCGTTTGGATTTATGAAAAGATGGCAGAAGCGTTAACAAAAGATAATCGTGCGAACGAATATAAAGGAGCTCGTGTTGAATTTGTTCGGCTGTTTGAGACTCCAACTAGTTATGCGGAAGTAAGACGGGAGTGGATGCTAGATGAGTAAAATCCCTGTCTTAGAAATATTTGGTCCGACTATTCAAGGTGAAGGAATGGTTGTAGGACAAAAGACGATGTTTATCCGTACAGCTGGCTGTGATTATAGCTGTGCTTGGTGTGATTCAGCTTTTACGTGGGATGGATCTGCTAAAGATCAAATTAGACAGATGACAGCGGAAGACGTTTGGAATGAGCTTGTAGAAATTGGCGGCGAAAATTTTTCTCATGTTACGATTTCAGGTGGAAATCCGGCATTGCTGAAAAATATTGAGTTTCTTCTTTCTATATTAAAAGAGAATGGAATGCGAACAGCAATCGAAACGCAAGGGAGTAAATGGCAAGATTGGTTACTTCAAATTGATGAGATAACGATTTCTCCAAAACCACCAAGTTCGACAATGAAAACTGATTTTCAGAAGTTAGATGCTATGATTCAGAAACTAGCAGGAAAAGATATTAGTTTAAAGGTAGTAGTATTTGACGATTATGATTTCGAGTATGCAGTTAAGATGCACGAACGTTATCCACATGTACCATTTTTCTTACAAGTAGGAAATGATGATACAAAAACTGTGGATGATGCGATGTTGATTAAAAAGCTATTAGATAAGTATGAGTGGTTAATTGAAAAAGCAGTTAATCGTAAAGAAATGAATAATGCAAAAGTATTGCCGCAGCTTCATGCGTTAGTATGGGGAAATAAACGCGGAGTATAATGAGAAGGGATGTTTAAAATGGCAGGAAGATTAGATGAAGATTTAAAAGATGTAACATTGTTAGGAAATCAAAATACAAAATATTTATTTGAATATAGCCCAGAAATTTTAGAGGTATTTGATAATAATCATCCAAACCGTGATTACTTTGTTAAATTCAATTGCCCTGAATTTACAAGCTTATGTCCGAAAACAGGCCAACCGGATTTTGCAACAATTTATATTAGCTACATTCCAGAACAAAGAATGGTAGAGAGTAAATCTTTAAAACTATATTTATTTAGTTTCCGCAATCATGGTGACTTCCACGAAGATTGTATGAACGTTATTATGAATGACTTAATTAAATTAATGGATCCACGTTACATCGAGGTATGGGGTAAATTCACACCACGTGGAGGGATTTCCATTGATCCTTACTGCAACTACGGTCGCCCAGGAACGAAGTATGAACAAATGGCTGACTACCGCATGATGAACCATGATTTATATCCAGAAACAATTGATAATCGTTAATATATAATAGAAAGAAAGGATCTGTATAACATACAGATCCTTTCTTTCTATTATATTATGCATTTTGATTAATGACAGTATAGTTTTTATGACTAACAACTGTAAGAGGTTCCATATCTAGTTCTCTAAAATTCTCCATAATTGTTATATCTACAATAACGGAGTTTTGATTTACTTTTTGAACACGGCCTTGCATTCCACCTTTAAATTCAATGATATCTCCAGTTTCTGCGATCTGCATAAGCAACTCTCCTTGTTACAGTTTTCCCAAAAAAGAATAATTTTGGTTTTTTTATTTCTTCCTATTTTGAACCATATTGTCCATTTTGTAAATGTTTCCAAAGTAAAAATTCGAAAAACATTCACTTTTTGTAAGAAAATATGCAAGAATGTCATGTTATTAGAAAAAAAGAAGGGTTTAAATGCAGACATCTTTATATAGGGGTATAATAAAAATATACAATAACCTACTAAAGTGGGAGAAATTAGAGGCGGTAAAATGATGTTTGAATTTGTGGGGAGTGTTATAGCATTAATTTTATTTGTATTTTCTTATATACATTTAAAAAAGATCCGTCATCATGAAACGAATACATATTTTGATGGGATGGATGGGATACATGCTGGGGTCACAAATGAGAGTGGCGTGGATATGTAAAGGTGTATAACTTTCTTTTTTTGCGTGGTATGATATGTAAAAATAGTACATAATAGAGTTCGTAAGTGATGAATGGAGAGTGGAAAGAATGAAGATTTCTTTTATTCGTCATGGTCGCTTAGACCGTACTATAGAACCAATGACGGTTACATTCTTTCGTGAATGGATGAAAGGATATGACTTACATACTATAACAGAAAAAGCACCTATACCAACGGAAACAAGGGAAGCGGTTGAAGCGGCAAAATTGATTGTAACGAGTGATCAAAGGTGTGCTGTACAGTCAGCAGCTGAATTAACGGATTCTTTATCTTTTATGCAAAATACTCTATTTAGGGAAGCAGAAGTTCCGACGAGTTTTTATGCTCCAAAATGGTTGAAGTGTAAACCTAACGTATGGATGTTTATCGGACGAACAGTATGGATACTTGGTTACCATAAAGGTGTGGAGTCTTATAAGGAAGTAAGAGAGAGGGCAAGACAAGCGGCTTGCTTATTACATCGTTACGCTCTCGTACATGGAAGTATTGCTCTTGTAGGTCATAATTATGTGAATGTAATGATTGGTGCCGAACTGAGAGCGATGGGATGGTCTGGTTCTCCTATTTTGCACAGAGAGCCATGGGGATGTACAACATATACGTTTCATGAGGCGATGAATGGAAATATATTGAATACGAATTTAACATAAAAGCACACGGTTTATATAAATCGTGTGCTTTCTTTTTAAGATATAGAAATTTTGATGTTTAATGGTTTTACGAGATGTGCATAAGGTTCGCCTACAAGCATGACGATTTGATCTTTTTTATAACCTAGTTTTTCGTATAGTGAATAGGCGCGTTTGTTTTCTAAATTAACAAGTAATGCGATTTTTTCATACTCCTTTTCAGTTGCATGTATTTCAGCAGCTTCAATTAATTTAGAACCAATTCCTTTTCCGCCATATGCACTTGAAACGGATAAAGTATCAATGTAATATTCATCAAGCTCGGCTTCTTTTTCTAACGTAATCGATTCATCTTTATGTAATTCTCTTAAGTGACGTACAATTGGTGCATCAAGCTTTGTTGCTTCACTACCGTGATAAGCGACAATAACTCCAACTGCACCCCCGTCTTGCTCATATACAAAACAGTTTTCATAGCTCAGTCGATTTCTCTCTTTTGAGAACCATGTTTCAAGTCCTAGTAATACTTCTGTCTCAACTGTGCTACCTGTGATTTTTTCAGCAATTTCGTGCAGAGCGTTATACAATAAAGGTGCTACCAGTTTCGCATCTGTCTTTTTTGCTTTCCGAATCATAGTATCCCTCCTAGTTCTATTTATATATTGTAGCATAGTGGTATGGAACTTTGCATAATTGAATGATGAAATGATTGATATAGAGAAGTAGCTATGTTAGTATATGATATTTAGTGGACATCTACTAACGATATCTTTTTTGAAAAATAATGAAAATGAAATGAAGGTATAGCATCTGGATAATTTTACAGTTGTTGACCTATAGAATATAAGATAAAATAAAATATTGCATAGAGGTGAAATACATGGATAAAGAATTAGCAAATACAATTTTGGATCAGCTGAAAAATGGTGAAATAAAGGAGTATGTTGTTACGAAAGATGTATTTTATACGTTCAGAGAAGTTTTAGTAAATCGAGAAGACTTTAAACATTTCATTGGTAACGCACAGCGCGGCGGACAGGTCATTTATACATATTCAGAAACGCCACGTTCGTAACTAAAAGAATATAGGGAGGAGACTTATGGGCGATTTTAAACAAGGCATATTACCGCATTGGGATTATATGTGGAAAGATAGAGCCGGAAATCGATTTATGGGGATGGTCATGTATCCAGAGAAACGAAAGTGTTCGGCCAAAATGCTTCAGAAAATAAAAAGAGCATATGAAGAGGCTGTAGAAATTAAAGTAACTGTACAAGTTCAACATACATATCAGTACGTTGAAGGAATGATTGTGTACTTTGATGAAGAAGCTCCTGTATGTACAATGATTGATAAAGATGAAAATCCACATCATATATTTGTAAAAGATATTTTGCGTATTGAGCACTCTGAATAATCTTTTCATAAATAAGTTGAATTTCCATAATGATAATCTTTTTCTATAATAGTTATCTTTTAGTATGTAACGCGAACTGAAAGTATATGTATAATATTGAATAAAGCAAAGTTGATAAATGTAATCGTTTTTTAGAACAGATTATCGTTTCATGTCTGTTCTTTTTTGCGTGATGCTGGAGAAATATATTCCTCCAGCATTTGCCGTTTTATGACAAAATATATTGTTAACTTTTTTAAAAATAAGGTTAAATTCGTTGACAACTTTTTTGAAAAGCACTTTATTGACATGAGTTTTAGAATGTTGTTTCATAGTCATTGTATTGAAAAAAATCGACGGTCTTGTCGAAAAGTAAAAGTTAAAAAAAGAAAGAATTTATACATATATCTTGTGTCTTATTTTGAAACGTAATACAATATATAGAGAAATCGAGAAACAACATACAGAGAGTATAGATTGAAAAGGGAGGGTCGGAAATGTTAGTTGCATATGATTCTATGACAGGAAACGTGAAGCGTTTCATCCACAAATTAAATATGCCGGCCGTTCAAATTGGTGAAGATCTAGTAATAGATGAAGACTTTATTTTAATTACGTATACAACAGGTTTTGGCAATGTACCAGAACGTGTTTTAGAATTTTTAGAGCGCAATAATGAAAAATTAAAAGGCGTATCTGCAAGCGGCAATCGTAACTGGGGAGACATGTTCGGTGCAAGTGCTGACAAAATTTCTGCTAAATATGAAGTGCCTATTGTATCAAAATTTGAGTTATCAGGAACAAATAACGATGTAGAATATTTTAAGGAAAGGGTGCGGGAGATTGCGACACATTGAACTGAATAATGAAATCACGCAAATGCAGGACGGTTTTTATCAGCTTCATAAAGATAAAGAGGCATTAGAAGTCTTTATGGAAGAAGCTAGAGAGAATACCGTTCATTTTAATAGCGTGGCAGAGCGAATGGAGTATATGAAAGAACATGATTACTATTACAACGTTCTGGACGAGTATAACTTGGAGGAAGTAGAAGAGGTATATAACATCGCTTATGGTGAAAACTTCGAGTTCCAATCTTATATGGCAGCATCTAAGTTCTACAAAGATTATGCGTTAAAAACAAATGATCAAAAACAATACTTAGAAAGCTATGAAGATCGTGTAGCAATTGTGTCATTATACTTAGGACGCGGTGATGTTGCGAAGGCAAAACAATTCGCAAGCATGATTGTCAAACAAAACTACCAACCAGCGACACCAACCTTTTTAAATGCGGGAAGAAGCAGAAGAGGAGAAATGGTGTCTTGTTTCTTGTTAGAGATGGATGATAGCTTAAATTCAATCGGCTTTAACATTAATACTGCAATGCAATTATCAAAAATCGGCGGTGGAGTAGCTTTAAACTTATCTAAGCTACGCGCACGCGGTGAGCAAATTAAAGGTATCGACAACGCTGCAAGTGGTGTAGTACCTGTTATGAAGTTACTTGAAGATTCGTTTTCATATGCGAATCAGCTTGGCCAACGAAAAGGTGCCGGAGCTGTATATTTAAACATTTTCCATTGGGATATTATTGAATTCCTTGATACCAAAAAAATAAATGCCGATGAGAAGAGCCGTATTCAGTCTCTATCAATCGGAATTATCGTTCCAAGTAAGTTCTTTGAGCTTGCTGAGAAAAACGAACCTTTCCATGTTTTCGCGCCGTATACGGTGTATAAAGAATATGGAAAGCATTTAGATGACATTGATATTGATGAAATGTACGATGAATTAATGAGCAATCCGAAAGTGAAGAAGAAGCCGCTAGATATTAGTGCACGTGATATGCTTATTAAAATTGCTATGATTCAGCTTGAGTCTGGTTATCCGTACTTAATGTTTAAATCAAATGCAAATAATCAACATCCATTGAAGGATATTGGAACTGTGAAGATGTCGAACTTGTGTTAAATATGTAGCACCTTCTAGTAGAAATGCTAGTCGAAAACTCCGTTAAACGGGGAAAGCCTCAAATTTGAGGTAACCTACCGTGCTAAATCTTATCTTAGAATGAAAATATAAAAGTTCAGAATGTATCTTATTATTTTGTATAGCAGAGTTATGGGACAACATAAAGTAATAAGAGACTTTCTGAAAGATATTAAGATAAGTAAAAGCCTAACGACTATCCCTTATGGGAGTAGAGCGCAAGCGATTGGCGTTCGAAAAGCGGAGCACCTAATCAGGTAATGCTGTAGGTGATGATATAGTCTGTCCTGTATGGTGACATACAGCAGTTGCATGAGCAACGGACTGAGGAATAGCGAACTCGGTTGAACATTCGAGACAGAAATCTTCCAGCTTCAAGAAACTTCTGAAATAAATGATTATGGTACAGATGACATTATCCGTCGTGATATTAACTGTAACTTAGGATCGTTAAATATCGTAAATGTAATGGAAAATAAAGAAATTCGTGAAGCAGTTCATGCGGGAATGGAAGCTTTAACAGCTGTTTCTGATATGACAATCATTCCGAATGCACCAACTGTGAAAAAAGCAAATGATGAGCTTCATTCAGTAGGGCTTGGCGCAATGAACTTGCACGGATATTTAGCAAAAAATAAAATCGCTTATGAAAGTGCAGAAGCGAAAGAGTTCGCTCGTACATTCTTTATGATGTTAAATTACTACTCTATTGAGAAAAGTATGGAAATCGCTAAAGAAAAAGGCGAAACATTTAAAGACTTTGATAAGTCTGATTATGCAAGCGGCACATACTTTGAAAAGTATGAAACGACAGATTATAGCCCAGTAACTGAAAAAGTTCAGCAATTATTTGAAGGAATTCATATTCCGACAAAAGAAGATTGGACAAGTTTAAAAGAGCAAGTGCAGAAGAATGGTTTATACAACTCATATCGTCTTGCCATCGCTCCTACGCAATCGATCAGTTACGTTCAAAATGCAACTTCAAGCGTAATGCCGATTGTAAGTCAAATCGAATCAAGAACGTATGCGAATGCGACAACATATTATCCAATGCCGTATTTATCAAAAGATACGTTCTGGTACTATAAATCTTCTTACGATATGAATCAGTTTAAATTAATTGATTTAATCGCAGAAATTCAAGAACATATTGACCAAGGAATTAGTACAATTCTTTACGTTAATAGTGATATTTCAACACGTGAATTAGCGCGTTACTACATCTATGCACATAAAAAAGGCTTAAAGAGTCTGTATTATACGAGAACACGTAAATTAAGCGTGGAAGAGTGCGTGGCTTGTACCGTTTAATGGCATATTGCCATACTAAATGAATAACCCAACAGTATGAGCAGGGTTATGAACCCTGCTCATACTTGGTTTGTTCTACTAAACGGTTAGCTTTTCATTATTAGATGGAAATTTAACCGTTCAGTAGAACAATAATAGATATAGGGGTGATTCAATGCGCGCTGTTAACTGGAATAAAAAAGAAGACGATTTCAGTTTAATGTTTTGGAAGCAAAACATCGCTCAGTTTTGGACAGAAGAAGAAATTGCGGTTTCGTCTGACAAAAATACTTGGGTGCAATTATCGAAAGAAGAGCAAATTGCTTATAAGCGTGTATTAGGTGGTTTAACACTTTTAGATACGAAACAAGGTGGCGAAGGTATGCCTCTTGTACTTGTTCATCTTGAAAATTTACAAGCAAAAAGTGTATTAGCTTTCATGGGTGCTATGGAAGAAGTACATGCGAAGAGTTACAGTCATATTTTCACAACGTTAGCTACTGAAGAAGAAATCGATGATATTTTCGAATGGGTAGACAACCATCCGTTACTTGAGAAAAAGGCTGGTATTATTACAAGTTACTATCGTCGTTTATTAAAGCCTGAAGTAACGAAAAAAGAGTTATATATGGCAATGGTAGCAAGTGTATTCTTAGAAAGTTACCTATTCTATAGTGGATTCTTCTATCCACTTTACTTAGCTGGTCAAGGAAAACTAACAGCAAGTGGTGAGATTATTAACCTTATTATCCGTTAACTAATAGCGGCTTTTGGTAGAGATACCAATTGAAAAACCCTTTTAATTGCTGGGAACCCCTATTGTAAATTTATCTGTTTTATTATTGATGAATATATACATTCAGGTTATTCTCTAACTATCAATAGATGGAAAGGAGAATAGCTGATAGGGCAATCAGCAGCGAAGCCTTTATCTAGCGATAACATGTACGGAAGTATTAGACACCGAAAACTGTATAAACAGTGGTGGGTGCGATACGTAGATAAAGGAACGTTCAACGACTATCCCAATGGCGGTGAAATTCCGCAATAGGAGTAGGGCCAAGCGGTGGGTGAGAATCCCTTAAATCGAAATGGAGGGCTACCTGAGAAGGTAGATGATATAGTCTCTTCTTGCAGGAAACTGTAAGCTGTGTAAACGGCATAGGAGTAGCGAATCTATGTGAAGGTAAAGGATGAGTCAATTCACGGCGTATTCGTTGGTATTTTAGCACAACAAATCTTCGCGGAACTTTCTGCAGAAGATCAACAAGAAGTGCAAAAAGAAACACAAGAGTTATTAATGGAACTATATGAAATCGAAATGGCATACACAGAAGAAATTTACACTTCTATCGGTCTTGTAGAGGATGTAAATCGTTTCGTTCGTTACAATGCGAATAAAGGACTTATGAACTTAGGACTTGAGCCGAAGTTTGAAGAAGAAGAAATTAACCCAATCGTTTTAAATGGTTTACGTACAGATACGAAAAACCATGATTTCTTCTCTGTAAAAGGAAATGGTTACGTAAAAGCAACGAACGTCGAAAAGTTATCGGACGATGATTTCGTGTTTAATTTTTAATATATGATCATAAAGAAAAGCTGTCTTATTCATTGATAAGACAGCTTTTCTTTATGGTTTTGTTTACATAACACTATTATTTTCGTATAACGATTTCTGTTGAAAAATTCTATCCGTTAGCTGGATAGAATTTTTTTGTAAGTAAATGGGTATTTACAACCCTTTTGTATCAGTGTATTATTTAACTAGTACACCGATACAAAAGGAGGGAAGAAATGAAAATAGAGTTTTCTCCAAATATACCAATTTACATTCAGGTAATGGAATACATAAAAAAAGAAATTGTAACAGGACATTTGTTGCCTGGTGATAAAATTCCCTCTGTGCGTGAATTAGCGAGTGAATTACAAGTAAATCCAAATACGATCCAGCGTACATTTCAAGAGCTCGAACGAGATGGGGTTGTTGTAACACGTAGAGGAATGGGAAGATATGTAACGAATGAAGGGGAGAAAATTATGGAGCTGCGAAAAGAGATGGCGAAAGAATTACTTCATTCTTTTATAGATGGAATGGACAATTTAGGGTTTTCAGAAGAAGAAATTCTTACAATCCTTCGTTCTTCATTACATGAGAAAAGGGAGGAGAGCGAATGACAGAGCTATTAAAAATAGAAAACTTATGGAAAAGATACGGATTAAAAGCGGTGATTCGTGAATTGAACATAGAGATTACCGAAGGAAAAATCGTAGGGCTTGTTGGAGATAACGGGAGCGGGAAAACAACATTATTAAAAATGATTGCAGGTCTGCAGCACACTTCTGAAGGTAGCATTACAATCGCTGGTAAAAAGGTGGGATTAGAAACGAAAGAGATCGTTTCGTTTATGTCTGATAAGCCAGTATTTGATGATTGGATGACAGTAAAAGATTCTATATTTTTCTATCGTGATTTTTATAAGGACTTTGATATGCAAAAAGCGGTAGATACGATTGCGGAGTTTAAAATACCGTTAGAAGAAAAAGTTACAGCTTTATCAAAAGGGATGGTTGAAAAGCTACAAATTATTTTAACGTTTTCTCGGAAAGCGAAGTTATACGTACTAGATGAACCACTGGGCGGAATTGATCTCGTTTCTAGGGAACACGTACTGGAACTTATTTTACAGTTTTATCGCGAAGATTGTACGATACTAATTTCGACGCACTTAATAAATGAAGTTGAAAATATTTTTGATGAAGTAATCTTTTTAAAAGATGGGGAAATTGTATTGTATGAAAATGTAGAAGAATTACGTTTTCAAAGAGGGAAAGCGGTCACAGATGTGTTTAAGGAGGTGTTTAGTAGATGAAGCCGAGCTTAATATATATGTACAATATAAATAAAAAACAAATAATTATTTCTTTGTTATCATTTATATTCGTTGTCGCTGTAGCTTTCGTAAGTTTGGGAAATTATATTAAACAAGAATCAGGAGAAGTAAGACAAACAATTATAGTTGCTTTCGTTATTCTAGTATATATAACTTTTTTAGCAATGATAGTTATTCAGGCGGTGTCTGCATTTGGAAAAATGACTGAAAGC
This sequence comes from Bacillus cereus group sp. BfR-BA-01408, assembly GCF_022663305.1. Lineage (NCBI taxonomy): Bacteria > Bacillati > Bacillota > Bacilli > Caryophanales > Bacillaceae > Bacillus > Bacillus cereus group sp. BfR-BA-01408. Next base: position 22,249 of record NZ_JAKUFF010000062.1, read on the forward strand.
ACATTATTTCGGTTAACATCGATATCCGGTAAAAAGATTGTTTTAGCAATATTGTTATACGCTGTAATTTATTTACTTATTTTTGAATTAATAGGCTCTATTTTTTTATATGGTATTTCTATGAAAATAATAAAAGGTACAGAGCTCTATGAAGTATTATTTACTCAAAGTGTATTCAATCCACTAAAGCACCTCTTTAGTACTATGTTATATGTATTTAATTTATCTAGCATATTGCTAGTATTACTTTTTTCAGTAGCAAGCGTTAAAGTGTTTTCTTTGAAAAAGAAGAAGTTAAAATATCCAATGGTATTTTTCTTATTTTTACTAGTAACAAAATTATTAGGTACTATATATGGAATGTTGGGCGGTCTTGCACCTGCTGCACCTCTAATAAAAAAATTAGTATATATAGATGAATCATCAGGAGCGGATGTGTTTCTCTATCCGGAAAAACTTATGAATTTATATAGCCTTAGTTTTTCTATAGGAATATTTATTCTACTTGTTTATATAACAGGTCGCATAATCGATAAAAAACTAGAAGTCTAAAGGAGGAATCAGCATTGGGAAACGTAGTAGTAAAGTTAGAGAATGTTCGAAAAAGGATTGGTGGAACGGAAATTATTCGTGGTTTATCATTTGAAGTTTGTGAAGGGGAAGTATACGGGTTCCTTGGACCAAACGGTAGCGGTAAGACAACAACGATTCGTATGATGACAGGTCTTATTTCAATGACAGAGGGCGATATTACAATTTGTGGTCATAGTATTCGCACGGAGCGTGAAAAGGCGCTAGAGCAAATTGGAGCGATTGTAGAAAATCCTGAACTATATGATTATATGACAGGAATGCAAAACTTGAAGCATTTTGCGAACATGGCAATTACACCAATTAGTAAAGAGCGCATTGCTGAAATTGTAAAACTGGTTGAATTAGAGCATGCAATTCATAAAAAGGTGAAAACATATTCACTTGGTATGAAACAACGTTTAGGAATTGCACAGGCATTACTGCATCAGCCGAAAATTTTAATTTTAGATGAGCCGACAAATGGATTAGATCCAGCTGGTATTCGTCAAATTCGTGATTATTTACAACGTTTAGCGAAAGAAGAGAATATTGCTGTAATCGTATCAAGTCACTTATTAAGTGAAATTGAACTTATGTGTGATCGCGTCGTTATTATTAAGCAAGGTGAGTTTGTACAAGAATACAACTTACATGAACAAGCAAAACATGATGAGACAGTAGTTGTAGCGTTTGAAGTAGATGAAGTTCAGAAAGCAAATGAAATCATTGCAGGTAAGGCGCAAGGAAATGTCATTGTAGTATCTGTAAAGAAAGAAGAAATTCCACAACTTGTAAAGAAACTTGTGAATGAAGATGTGCTTGTATACGGAGTTACCGTTCAAAATAAAACGTTAGAGGATGAGTTCTTAGCGATTACAGGGGGAGTGAAAGCGTAATGTTTAAATTAATTCAAAATGAATTTTTAAAGTTGCATGCGAAAAAAGGTATGTATATTTTAATTGGTGTTATTGCAGTATTGGAAATTTTGGGAGTTTTAGCGATGCTGAAATGGGGAGATGGAACTGAATTTAAAGGATCATATTTAGATTTTGCAAGTTCAGAGATTGGTTTAATTACTTTGTTTGCAACGATTTTTGGCATTACGATTGCTTCTCGTATAATTACGGATGAATTCCAAAAAGGTACAATTAAGCAGTTATTAATTCGTCCAAGAAAACGAATGACAGTTTTATTCTCTAAATATATTACAGTGTTACTTACTATAGTATTTATCATATTTGCTAACACGATTATTTCAATGATTATTGGCGGAATTGCAATGGATGGTAGTAAAACAGAATTAACGATAGGAATCGTAATGAAATCTACTTTATATCAAGTACTTTCACCGTTCTTCTTTGCGACGCTTGCATTTTTCTTAGCAAACGTATTTAGAAAGTCTGTCTTACCATTAATTATTACGATGTTCCTCTTCTTTTTACAAGGACCAATTAATATGGTACTGATGATGTTTGCAAAAGGTGTAGCGAAGTTTGTAGTGTTCTTCCATTTAAATTTAAGTGTGTACGATAGCAATAAGCTAGTAAGTGGCGGAATAGAACCAACATTTACAGAGTTTACATTTACAACTTCATTATTACTTGTAGCTGCATACTTTGTTGTATTACTTGTAGCATCAAGTGCATTATTCCAAAAACGTGACGTATTATAATAAAAGAAATCCCCGCTTGTAAAAACGGGGATTTTTATTACATAACTTTCTCGTATATTTCAACCGAAAGAAAAGAATGATTACTATATATGGTGTTCAAAAGTATTTGAGAAAAATAGGAAGAATTTCAACTATATTCATATTATAATTTAGTTATCTGAACATGTACTTTTACTATCTTTGGAGGTGTTCGATATGCACGATGCATTTTCACGCATAAGACTACGCAGTTTTTTTGGATGGATGATTATAGGGCTGTTCCTTACGATGATCCCATTAGGTCTATCAAATGTTTCTGAGAATACGACGGAGGTTATTTCACAAATAACTGTGTTTTTTGTATTTCCGTTATTTTGGTTATACGTAAAAACCAATAAAAATAATGTTATATTTAACAGTTTTTTTGATAAACCAGGACGTTTACCGTGGGGGTTAATTGTATTAGCAACGATAATGGGAATGATTTTTTCAGTTGGTATATCTCATATTCAATTTTACATATTAGCACATACGTTACCGAATTTCTTAGTTACTATGTTAGAAGATGGAAATGTTATTAATACGAGTAACATATATATGACGATATTTACTTTCATTTCAGCATGTGTGTTAGCACCTATTATGGAAGAGGTTATTTTTAGAGGCTTCTTTTTACAGCGAATGGCTTATAAATGGGGTATTAAAAAAGCTGTCATTATATCTTCCGTTATTTTTGGCTTAGGGCATTTTGATGTTATTGGTGCGTTCATGTTTGGTGTTGTAATGTGTCTTTTATACATAAAGACGAAAAATATATGGACGAATATTGCTGTGCACGCTCTAAATAATTTCATTGCAACAAGTATGCAATTTGTCGGCGGAGAAGAGAGCAGCGCCATTTCAATTCCTGAATTACAAGCGCAAAGTAATTTATGGATCGGTATCGGTCTTACAGTCGTTGGATTACTTTGGTTAATTCCTTACGTTTGGAAACAATGGCGTATGGTAAAAGAAGTGGGTGTGCCACCAGTGCGCTTCATACATGAGGAAAAAGTAGTGAGTGCATCAGAAGGAAATGAAGTGTATAGTCAAGTGATTGTAACAGATAGATTGATGGCTGTAGAGCTACCAGATGAGGCTGTAAATAAGCTCCGATTAGAAGAAAATGATTATGTAACAGTATCTGTAGAAGACGATAAAATCGTTATAAAGAAAGCACATAATAGATAAGTAAAAAGTAGCTCTTTGTGAGCTACTTTTTACTTTGTAATAATTTCCACACGAAAATTATTGCCGTTCTTTACATATTTAATATCTGTAACAGTACGAACTGCTTTTAAAATCTCAACTTTTTCACCAATTCGAGGGATAGTCGGAACATTATCCCAAATGCCAAGCAAGTCATCTAATTGTCCCGTTTTTTTATAAAACCAGATTTTCAATGTAAAGCCCCTTTCTCGAACTTTATGTATTTTAATACATAATATATCATTTTTATTCTTATTGTAAGGGGTTTTTATATATTTTATGAATAAAAATTAATTAATCTTCTGGGAAGATATGTTCAATATCAGGGGTAAGAGATATTTCTGATAATACGATATGAGAAACAGTCGTTGCATATGAAGAAACATCATTAATAAATTCTTCAAGTTCAACGAGTGAAGGAACAGAAATTTTTACAATGTAGCATAAGCTTCCTGTTACGCGGTAACAAAAACTTGCAGATGGATAGGACTGAATAAACTGTTGCATACGTGTTGTATCCCCGTTTTTTAAAGTGATTTCTAAAATACAGTCTAAAACAAGTCCTGCTTTTTTATAATCGATATCGATTGTGTATTTTTGGATCACGCCTTCACTTTCGAGTTTACGAACACGCTCTGCAGTAGACGGAGCAGATAAGTTTACTCGTTTCGCCAATTCACGCATGGAAAGGCGACTATCATTATATAATTCATTTAAAATTTTTCGGTCAACACGGTCTAGTTGCATTTGTAAATATACCTCCAGTAAAATAATAATTTTTGTAAAGAAAAAATATAAATTAAGATTCATATGAAATGTAAAATGAGCTTTATTTATTTTACAATAAAACAGAAGGAAATAGGAGGGGAAATGATGGAGAGAATTTCATTATCAAATGTAGGAGATACAAAGTTTCAAAAGTTATTAGGTCATAATCCGGAAATATTACATTCGTGGAGTACATTAGAAAATACACTGTACAATAAAGGAACTCTTTCAGCAGAGTTAAAGGAACAAGTGAGGAGAACATTAGCGTACGGGAATGAATGCCCGTACTGTATGGCAAAGGGAAGGCCTGATGATATGCAAAAGGTAGAAGAAATTGGTGTAGCAGTTACTTTTGCGCATACATTTATTCATGACAAAAAGGCGATAGATGATAATATGTTTCATGTATTGAAACAATATTGGACGGAAAAAGAAATTGTAGAGCTTTGCGCTTATATTTGTTTTATTACTGCATCGCAACAACTTGGTTTTCTATTTCAATTACAGCCAAACGAAGCATTAAAATTATTTTAAGAAAATAATTGCGAATTATGTAGAAAAAAATAAGAATATTTCGTATAATTTAAGTGTAATCATTTTGAAAATAGGGGTGGCATCATATGGAGCAAATTCCGGTAAAGAGAATAGAAGAAGTACTTGTTGTAGCAGGGGATGACAAACAAAAGCAAAAGGAATTTTATGAATTGCTCTTATCTACTGAGTTTTATGTTGCTGGCTCACTAGAAGCAGAGGAAGGGGCAACAGAAGGAATACTTCGCTTGCGTCATTTCCAAGGAGAGGGTAGATGGATCGTTCCGTTCTTTACACAAATGGAATTTGTAAAAGACGTGTTGCCAGAAGGAACACCCCTTATTACGATACGTGGGAAAGAATTATTTAGTAGCATTGAGAAAGATGCTACAGCAGTATTAAATGTCGGTACTGATATAAGTAAAACATTTATTCCAGAAGAAATTGCAGATATCGCATCTGGACGAATTTTTAACTATTATAAATAAAGTGAAAATTTAATCAGTGGGGTTTTCTTCATCCCCCACTGATTATTAGTTGAACCAATCGGGCTTTTATGGGCAGCCCGACCCCCACCTAACTTCTTTGCTTTCGCTGCATTTTGAGGTGGGGGTCTTACTGCCCATTAAAGCGGGATAAAAGGAAAAGCGGAATCGCTTTTCCTTTTTAATTTGAACACGGGGTGGCTACGCCAGAAGAAATAGAGAGTGTTTTATTATTTGTATTTATTGTCGCTGTAGCTCCAAGAGGAATCCCAATGTTTGGGCTTATATGTCCAATCGGTAAACCGAATAGGACAGGTATAGCATATG
>NZ_JAKUFF010000063.1:0-25929 GCF_022663305.1 Bacillus cereus group sp. BfR-BA-01408
TTTTTTCGTTTCCTCTTGTTTCTTCCCTTCTAGCTTTTTCGCTTCCTCTTGTTTCTTCTCTTCTAGTTTTTTTGCTTCTTCTTGTTTCTTCTCTTCTAGTTTTTTTGCTTCTTCTTGTTTCTTCTCTTCTAGTTTTTTTGCTTCCTCTTGTTTCTTCTCTTCTAGCTTTTTCGCTTCTTCTTGTTTCTTCTCTTCTAGTTCCTTTTGCTTCTCAGCCTCACTCACTTGTTTTGCTGTTTCATCTACTAGTAACTTCTCAAAATCTTGAATTTGTTTATCAATCACTTGTAAATTAACTTCTTTATCAATATACTCACAGTTTTCTTTTACTATATGGAAGCCAGCATTCACATACGAGAATACTTGCTTATTCGATTCAGTTGTATTTCCTTTTAACTCTTCTTGCACTTGATTATAAGGTTCTTCTATTGATTTATATACTTTTTGTAACGCTTCTCTCTCAGCAGTTATTTTCTCCCGCCCTTGCTTCCACGTAATAAGCACCTGTTCTAACTCTTGAATGGAGGTAGCAGTTTCTTTTGATTTCATCCCTTCATACTCATGCAAAATGACTTCCTTATGTTCCTTAGCTTGTTCTATCAATTGATCAACTGTTTTTGGAAAAATACTTGCTGTCGAAATTGTAGCCGTTACTTTCGTTTCATGAACGAATGACGCTTCTGTATAAGTCATCATTTGAGAGCCTAAATAAAAAGTAATAGAACACAAACATGGCAATATAAGCATCTTTTTGAATTTGCGAGGTGGCTTCAGCATTTTAATCTCTCCTATCGAACAACTTGTTCTTTATAAAGAACTATATCTTTATTATAATAAAGTGAATTACAAAATGATATACAAATTATGTTTCTTTTTACATTTCACTTTTAGCAGAAAAAGAGACTATCACTTTCGATAGTCTCTTTTTGTTGTCCTTATTGTTTTCCTTCAGCATCGCCTTGTTGTGCATCAAACGTCCAAGTTAATTGTAACTTATCGCCTTGGAATTCATTTTGATCTTTTTTATTATCAACAAACTCAAATTTCACTTTGAATTTATCAGATTTACCTGCAGAAATACCTTTTTCATCCCAGAACCAAGCAGCTAAATCGTTATTTACCGCAGTAAGTGTGTCACCCTTCAATTTATCTAGCGTTGTTTCCTTTACGATTGTTTCATGCTTGTCTACATTTTTTAAGAATGTTACTTTAATATGCTTACCAAAATCATCTTTATTATCTTTCTTCACATCTTCTACTGTATAATCTGTTTTTAGTAGTACTTTTTTAATATCTAATGTCCCTTTATTTTCTAATTTAAATTCTTTTTCAACTGTATCACCAGGTTTTAAATTGGATACATTAACAACTGTTGATGGATTTAATGCTAAATCCAGCGTACCAGCCGCAAATGTATTGTTTGACACTTCTTTATCACTGAAAAATGCAAACGTTCCTCCGCCAACTAATGCAGCCCCTAATACTGCTGATGCGATACCCATTCCTAATTTTTTCTTTAAAGTCATGTCCATATCCCCTTAATATATATTTGTTAATTTCCTAATAGGAAACTATAACCAAAATAACTAGACGGATTGTTCTACTTTTTTCTCTTTCTTTTCTCCATCAATGCTACGAATCGCACTAAAAATAGTAATCGCTGAATAGCCTAGTAAAAAGATTCCTGGAATAATAAGAAGTAAAGCAGCTCCAGCTTTTGAATTCGCATAATTTAATGCATACCCTGCATAAGGAACTGTAATATCTGCATATTTCCCAATGACATTATCCGCAAGTACTGGTTCTAAATCAGGGCCATTGTTGTTATCCCCTTTTGTTTCATATATTACTTTTCCATTTGTATCTTTCACACCGATAATACGGTGAGTGATAATTTTTTCATCTTTCTCTTTAAAAGTAATAACATCACCTTTTTGATATTTAGAGCCATCTTTCGTCGGTTCTATCGCAATGATTGATCCTGTTAAAAATGTTGGTTCCATCGATCCTGATAACACTGATTTAAATTGATATCCCATCACCGTTGGATCCCCACCGCTAGCTTTTGAAGAAATAACTACAAAAGCTAAGCAAACCATTAATGCAAATAAAACAAATGAGATAACGTTGCTAATCACCTTCCAAATTAATTTCATTGTTTCTCTCCCTCTCCGTTGTTTTATATTATTTGAAGTATGCAATATTCACCTTTGTTCTTTAACAAGAACACAAGTAAATAATATAACGAACGAAATGGAAATGCAATAAGAAAATTTACAATTATTAGTTATTTATAATATAAAAAGGACTGTGACAAATTCTCTTCACAGCCCTTTAAACTAGTAATTTATTTTTCTTCTGATTTCATTCCTTTTGTATTTCGGCGTAGCACTACAAATAAAATGGCTCCAAATAATATGGCAGCACCTATCCCAATACTTATTATTTTCACGTTTGATTCGTTTACTTCAGGCTCGATCGTATCTCTTTTAGGCATTGCAAAAGTAACATCTTCTTTAGAAAGAACATTAACCGTCGCAATTGTTTGATTATTCTTCGTGATATCAACTGCCCCAACTACCTCACCACGATGAATTCCTTTATGATACAAAGAATCTTTATCTAATGAAGCCGCACGGAAAATCGTCCTCACATTTTTCCCTTCATCTTTCTTAAGCATAAGTTCTGCACTTTTTTCAAGCTCGCTATCAATATCTTTATTTAAATACGTTGTCTTTTGATGCCAACTATGTTTATCTAGTACAGTTTGCTTCACAAATTGACCAAAAGAATAGTCCGCCATCTGCTTTAAATCTTCATAAATTTCAGGTCTTTGAGAAGCCATTACTACATTTATAATACGATTTCCATCCTTCTCATTTAATAAAACGAGCGTATTGCGCGCTTCATTTGTAAAACCTGTCTTACCGCCAATACTAAATGGATTTTCAAAATAAGTAGATTTATTAAAAATAGACACCGTCTGCCTAGATGTCGTAACTGTCGTCCTTTTTGTATTCATTGCTTGCAAAATCTCAGGGTACTTTTGCACACCTCTCGTAATCATAGCCATATCATATGGCGTAGTATAATGGTTCGGATCATGCAATCCATTTGGTGTTACAAAATGACTATCGGTAGCCCCTAATTGCTTCGCTCTCTCATTCATCATATTAGCGAAATTCTCAACACTTCCGCCAATACGCTCTGCAATTGCATATGACACATCATTCGCACTTAGCACCATTAAAATCATAAGTGCAGTATTTCTATTAATCGTCTCACCAGGTTGAAACTCAATTTGATAATTACTCTTCTCTTGATCTAATGCTAATTGTGAAAACGTAAATTGATCCTCTGGCTTCGTATGCTCCATAAGTAAAATCGCCGTTAACACTTTCGTCATACTAGCCGGAAATGCACGATGATGTGCGTTTTTATCATACAAAATATCTCCAGTTTTCGCATCAATCGTAGTTGCAAACTGACTAAAAACATTTGGCCCTTCCTTAGGTGGTGGTGCCACTTGTTCTGGATTCACTCCAACATTCGTCTCAGCACGTAACGTCATAGGTGTCAAAAAAAATAAACAAATAACGGTAATAAAAGCCAAAATTTTCTTAAAATTTACCATATGACTCTCCCTTTTCACTATACTCTCACAGCTTAAAAACTGAATATACCAATCTATATGTAATTTGTATTAAATTGGAAGAATATTCACTGTTTTTTACTATATCATACTTTTACGATAAATAACATAAATATACAATAAAAAATAAGAAAGAATTATTCTTTCTTATCCTTCTCATCAATTAATGAATCTATTAAATTTTGACTAGCTTCCTCAGGTGTAATCTCATCTGTCATCCCCATAAACGACCAACCTTTAGAATCGACCCACTCAACAAACTCTTGCAAAAACTCATCATGTGTAACATCCACATCAAGAATTGAGCCATTAATTGAAATCGTTCTATTTTTAGATACGCGCATCTTGAACGTTTTCCTTACCATTACAATAATTCTCCCTCTACTTCTGAATAATTATAAAGTGAAACTTTAATCAGTGGGGGGCTTCATCCCCCACCTAACCTCTTTGCTTTCGCTGAGTTTTGAGGTAGATCTTACTGCCCGCAAATAGCGGGGTAAAATAATCTTGTATCTCTGTTATACATGATTTTAAGTAAATTGTAAAAAGGATATATTGGCCAGTTTGCATATTGAAACTGAAAATCTATCATCCTGCAAAAATAGCAAACGATATGTAAAGGATCATAAATAACTAAATAAACTCACATAAAAATAAAACAACTTACATTTTATCACACCAAATACAAATGACTTTCGTACAATAGAATGGAATATACTAGAAGAAAACTTATAATGAGGAGGAACTCCATGGCGCGTTGTACGTATTGTAAAACGAAGTGGAAAGTAAAAGATGTATGGTCGATACTCTTGACATTTGAAAAAGATTGCCCGTATTGTTTTGGAAGGCAGCATCTATCTAATGACACCTTTCATCATGCTAATGCCGCTCTACCTCTATTATTCCTATGTCCTTTACTTGTTGATTTAAACGATGAAAACCCTTTGGATAAATATCTTAAATAATACGACCGCTACATCCTACTAAGTTTTTTCTCATTATTATCCCTTCAGATACTACTCGCATAATTGCATATGATTCCCCTTTTAAAACTTACCACAAAAAATATTGTAAAATTTCAGTTAATTTTATATAATTGCTTTAACATAATGATTAAAGATGCTATTACATAAGTATTTTTGAAGATCCCGTAGCTCAGCAGGGAGAGCGCCACCTTGACAGGGTGGAGGTCGTGAGTTCGAGCCTCTCCGGGGTCATACTAAAAGCCCTTGATATACAAGGGTTTTTCTTATGTGTAATAAAACTAATCGAGGTGTTTTCAATTGACAGAAACTATTTTTCTAAATCTTATCTCTAATTTAATTTATAGTGTACTAGTTTTTGCTACCGCACTTATTTTTCGGCATTTCTTCAAGATAAATAAAAACGAAATAAATAAAGCGGGACAATACCGATATACAACTACTGTGATAATAATAAATCCACCTTCACCTGAATACAAAAACAATACTGTTCGAACATCTTCAAATCCAGCTATTGAATCAGCTATAATATTACTGTTCGTTGCAGCTATTACAGTCTATTTATTTATAATTCATAAAAATGATATATTGGAAGTTGGTTTTTTAATTGCCATTATAGGTATTTTCCTTTCTTTTTTGATTACTATCATATTAGTAAAAACTGTTCGTTTCCCTTTATTGGGTATTACTGATAAATACATTCTACTTTTTTTATTTATATTTTGGATAGTTTTCCTTACCATAAATTATACTCTTGTACACCCCATCCTGTATAAATCCAACGTTGTTAATGTAGAACAATCATTTATAAATGGTGGTATTAATGGCTTAATTCCAAGATTCCTTAACCTTCTCTCGTCTAACACCACCGAAATGGTAATTATTATTTTAAAACTATTTGGTATTTCACTAACGTATATGTTAATCTGGGATGTACTTAAATATAAAATCTTTTTTACTATTAATTTAATCTTAAAAAGAAAGACCTTTAAAGCAGACAGCTATATTTATAAGCTCCACAGAAAACTTAATTGTAAGAACCCTATCCCTCGGATTCTTTTTATAAGCTTTATATCTTTCTTACTCATTAGTGGAATAATGGATAACTTATGGTACAAAATAATAAGTTTCTTACAATCTGGCCAATTAGAAAAAATCATCTCGGGCTTTTTTATAGAATTTCATATATACAACCCCATGTAAATCCCTTTAAATCAAGGTTTTTTCCATACCTCAGCAGGGAGAGCGATTTTCTCCGGGGGCATAACTACAGAAATCGCGTCAAGTTAACGTTTGATGCGGTTTTTATTTATTTGCTTTTATATTTTTATAAAACCAATGGTCACATTCGTTCATGTAGTGGCCATTCTTCTATATTACTTTCTGCCCTTACCGTCTATCCAACTCATAATATCCCATACAAATATGTTACTATAAAAGAAAATAAGGAGTTGTAAAATAAAAGCAGTAACAAATTATCGAAAATCACTTGATCAAGTTACTATCAAGGATGGCGATTCTTTAAAAGCGATTGAACGATTTTATTCAAAACAAAGAAAACGTGAAGAAATCTGGTTTGCATGATATCAACGAAATCGGATAGAAAATTGAAGATTAGTAGCCAAACGCCCTTTAGAGGCGCGGAAGACTGAATGTCTCGACTCATCGAAAACAACAGTTAACCAACATGTATTTAATCAGCCAACCATCGAGTTTATGATGAATACGGCAGGAGAAATTTTTCTTCATTATAAATAGCAAAATAAAAACCAGCAACTTTAAGATTGCTGGCCTATCTCTTATTCATATTCGAAACACTAATAACAATTGCTCCAAGCACATAATGCCCCGCTACCATCCACATACTCCGATCAAAAATCATAAGCGATAACCAAAGCGATATATTAATAGCAGCAAATAATACATATAAAATGAAGTCTCTCTTTTGTAGTGCTTCTCTATTCCTCAAAATATAAATAGCGCCGATTGGTGGAAGGATGGAGCAAAGGAAAAAAACAAACATTTTTCTTAATGACCATGGATATGAAGTTACTGTTTGCATATAGATCTCCTTTTTATTTTATAGTACCTTTAGCATCGGCCTTACTACTCTATACTCGTCACTATAAAGCTCCTTTATGATTAAGGGTGAGTGAGGATTCCCCTCTTCTTCTATCATTGTGAATACTTCTGTTTTTTCGCTTAATATGTTGGATTCACTATTTTTAATAGGTTTTTCACTTGTTTCAATTTTCTTTGTTATTTCTCCTAGCCTTTGCCCCACTTCTTCTGCCTTAGCCGGTTCATTTGTTATGTAGTATTCTTGCCCCTCCCATACTAACATAGGTGGCACTTGTTCTCGTTTGTTACATATTATATAAGTAATACTAGCTATAAGTAGTAGGCATGTTAATAAAAAGAAGATAGTTTTTTTATTCATATACTCTTCTCCCTATCTATCATTTTATTAAATTATATAATATCCATTATATACAGTAAATGGATTTAGTAGGAATTTTCGGATTTTACAAAAAAAGAGAAAAACCTTACTGCTGTAAGGTTCCATTTTTATATTCTATAGTGACCGATTTATTAAAACGATCATTACGATAATCGCTATAAACATAACAACTAAACAGCCGATCATTTTATAAAAGCCTCTTTTCGTTAACGTCCCGCCTTGCACGTCTTTCCGAATAAATAAGAATACGGCTAAAAATAATACAAGTCCAATGCCAAAAGCATACATCATTTGCATATGTTAATCTTCCTTTCTCTATTCCATCTTAATATCTTTTTGCCAAAACAACAAACGAGATAAAGACGGTACTCATCGTAAGTGCCATAAGTATGTTCAGTAGTTCAACTGCAGATATTGTAATAACATTTAAGTTTAAGCCAATAGAGAAAAGAAGATAATACGCTGTTAATGCAAAAAAGCTGAAGAACATGCCTTTATAACGAATTAATTTCATCCGCTCGTCTTTTTCTTTAAATTGCGGATGTAAGTAGCTTAAGCAAAAACACATAATCATCATCGCAAGCACTGTATAAGTTGGAGTTGGTGGTGCAGAATGCGTCATTATACCTGTTAGTATCATAAATCCACTCATAAATAGAAAAATAATCCCCATAATTACGAAGTACTTTTGTGAATAATTCATCTTTACTCCTCCCCTTCTTTTCCTTCATAAATAAATACATGTTCTATCGTTGTCTGAAATGTTTTTGCTATTTCAAATGCTAACGGAAGTGACGGATCGTATTTTCCTTTTTCAATTGAAATGATGGTTTGTCTGGAAACGCCAAGTTTCTCAGCCAATTTTTCTTGAGATAGTCCAAATTTTTTTCGGTATTCAACCATTTTATTTTCCAAGGAAATTTCTCCCTCCTCCCTTATACCGAGTATATACGTAAAGCAAACTTTACGTCAAGTTTCCTTTACATTCATTTTAATTATTATTCACGCTATTTATATAGAAGAAACTTTTTCAATTTCAGCACGTCTATTTTGTAATGAAACATGGAACAATGTAAATAACTGTTACTATATCTCCACCTCTCTTTTTTTAAAATTTAATATCTCCATATTTGTTTTATCCTTTTAAAATATTTCATTTATCCCTTTATTCCACGAAATACGTTATTGGTTTTACGCTGTTTTTCGTCATATTTATAGAAACTAACTGTTTATGAAGCATTTTTTATGTTTAGCAACTTTTTTTGTAGAAATCCTTCACTTTCCTTTCAATATTTAACACTATCTAAATAAAGTTTACGATAAATTCATAATTTTTTATTTTTTATACTATATTCCGTTATATTGTTGTATAATATCAATGAAAACGCTTATTATTTCAATATACATAATTCGAACTTATTTTTATCGAAACATTCTAACTATTATACTTATATTTACATGCAACAATTTTAGTTATTTGTATAGGTATACCAAATATATCCACCCTATTTTTCTGTAAAATTACTTTATAACATGAAAGATTAACTTGGGTGATAAGTTATTGTGAATGTTTTTTTACAAAACAGATAAGTAATAGTGTTTGGTATTATGTAAATTATTGTAATAACATAAGAGTAAAGAAAAACATTTACATTGATTATTGGTTCATCAATTATTGAAAAGAGCAAAATGCACCTTTTTGTATGGAAAAAGGATTATATGCATTGGGAGGTTTAAACAAATGACGAGGAAGAATACAACGACAAACCCTTGGGCCAAGTTCCACGGTCCGAACCTTGGTTATGTTATTGAACAGTATGATCTTTACGTAACTGGAGCAGGTTCTGTTGATCCGGAATTACAAGAGCTTTTTGAAATTTTTGGAGCTCCTTCGTTTCAAGATGATGTCGTAACAGGGGACAACACAGCAACACATTTTTCTCCTCAAAACACAGGTAACATTGAAAAAATTCTTAAAGTCGTTCAACTTGTTGAACAGATTCGTTCTTTCGGGCATACGTTGGCTCACATCAATCCGATGGAAGATGCTGCAAATGGACAATCTCTTCTTGAGAAAGCAATGAACGAACTGAGCGATGCTGATTTGAAAGCGATTCCAGCAAAAACAGTATGGCAAGATGCACCAGAAGGTATTCACACTGCACTTGATGTAATTCATAGATTAAAAGAAGTGTATACACAAACTTTAGCTTATGAATTTTCTCATATACAAGATAGTGAAGAACGCGCGTGGTTGCATCAAATGGTGGAATCAAATTCATTGCGTCAACCACTATCAAATAAAAAACGAACTGCTCTTTTAAAACGTTTAACAGCTGTTGAAGGTTTCGAGCAATTCTTGCATAAAACATTCGTTGGGCAAAAGCGTTTCTCTATCGAGGGCGTTGATATGCTTGTACCTGTTCTAGATGAAATTGTGCTAGAAGGTGCTAAAAACGGCGTAGAAGATGTCATGATCGGTATGGCTCACCGCGGTCGTCTAAGCGTACTTGCACACGTATTAGAAAAACCATATAGTCACATGTTTGCCGAGTTCAAACATGCAAAAATAGAAGGCGCAGTAGCAAATTCTGGCTGGACTGGCGATGTGAAATACCATTTAGGTAGAGAACAAGTCGTTAGTAACGAGGAAGTTAGCACTCGCGTTACATTAGCAAATAACCCAAGTCACCTTGAGTTCGTTAATCCTGTTGTAGAAGGTTTCGCACGTGCGGCTCAAGAAAATCGTAAAAAATCTGGTCTTCCAGAACAAGATACTTCAAAATCATTCGTAATTTTAGTTCACGGTGATGCTGCATTCCCTGGTCAAGGTATTGTATCTGAGACACTCAACTTAAGCAGATTAAACGCGTACCAAACAGGCGGAACAATTCATGTTATTGCAAACAATGCAGTTGGTTTTACGACTGATAGCTATGATTCTCGTTCTACGAAATATTCAAGTGACCTTGCAAAAGGTTTCGATATCCCGATTGTTCACGTCAATGCTGATGATCCAGAAGCTTGTCTTGCTGCTGCTAATCTTGCAATTCAATATCGCATGTTGTTCAAAAAAGATTTCTTAATCGATTTAATTGGTTACCGCCGCTACGGTCATAACGAAATGGATGACCCAGCAGTTACACAACCACAAGTGTACAAAAAGATTAAAAATCACCCAACTGTAAGAGCAATTTATGCAGACCAATTACAAGCTGCTGGTGTTCTAAATGCAGATGAAATTGAAACAATTACACAGTTTATACAAGAGCAATTAAAATCTGACTATGCACAAGTACCACCAGCTGATACGAGCGATGCAACAATTCACGTTAAAGTGCCAGATGTTGTTGCAAAAGGTATTCAGCCAATTGATACTGGTGTTGAGCTTGACTCACTTCGTGCAATTAATGAAGGTCTACTCTCTTGGCCAGAAGGCTTTAACGTATATCCGAAAGTGAAGAAAATTCTTGAGCGCCGTAAAGATGCTCTTGAAGAGAACGGTAAAATTGAATGGGCACTTGCTGAGTCATTAGCATTCGCTTCTATTTTACAAGAAGGTACGCCAATTCGTTTAACTGGTCAAGATTCACAGCGTGGTACATTCGCGCATCGTCACATCGTATTACACGATACGGATACAAATGAAACATATTCACCATTACATCGCTTACCAAACATCAACGCTTCATTCTCTGTTCATAACAGTCCGTTATCAGAAGCTGCTGTTGTTGGTTACGAGTATGGTTATAACGTATTCGCACCAGAAACACTTGTTATGTGGGAAGCGCAATATGGTGACTTCTCAAATACTGCGCAAGCATTATTTGATCAATATGTTTCAGCAGGAAGAGCAAAATGGGGTCAAAAATCTGGTTTAGTTCTTCTATTACCACACGGTTATGAAGGTCAAGGACCAGAGCACTCTAGTGCGCGTCCTGAACGTTTCTTACAGTTAGCTGCTGAAAACAACTGGACAGTTGCAAACTTAACGAGCGCGGCACAATACTTCCATATCCTGCGTCGTCAAGCATCTATCTTAGGAACAGAAGCTGTTCGACCATTAGTATTGATGACGCCGAAAAGTTTATTACGTCACCCACTTACGCTTTCAACTGCTAGTCAATTAAGCGAAGGACGTTTCCAACCTGCTTTAGAACAAGAAAACCTTGGTACAAAACCAAACAAAGTAAAACGTCTTGTTTTAAGTACAGGTAAAATGGCGATTGACTTAGCAGCAGAAATCGAGTCTGGTAAGCATGAGTACAACTTAGATGAAATTCATATCGTTCGTATTGAACAACTGTACCCATTCCCTGCTGAGAAAGTTCAATCTATTATTAAACGCTTTAAAAACTTAGAAGAAATTATTTGGGTTCAAGAAGAGCCTCGTAATATGGGCGCATGGCATTACATGGCTCCAATTCTGTTCGAACTAGCTGGAGATAAAGTGAAAACAGGTTACATCGGACGCCCAGATCGCTCTAGCCCATCTGGCGGCGATCCATTCGCTCACAAAGCTGAGCAAGAACTAATTGTTGCACACGCTTTAGATGTAAAGTATAACTTCCGTCAAGATAAACTAGAAATTGAAGTTTTCAGCAACTAAAAAGTAACAATGAAGATTTCTAGCTTGTTCCTTGGGCAGATATTCTGCCCAAGGTCAGGCTAACAAATGGAGATTACCGAAGACAAAAGAAGAAAAAACACACCGTTAGGCAAATAAGGGGAGGACATTTAAAATGATCGAAATTAAAGTACCTGAGCTTGCAGAATCTATTACTGAAGGAACTATCTCACAATGGCTTATCAACGTAGGCGACAAAGTTGAGAAAGGTGGCAGCGTTGTTGAGCTTGAAACTGATAAAGTCAATGTAGAAATCATTGCAGAAGATTCAGGTATTGTATCGAAGTTACTAGGCGAACCTGGGGATACAGTTGAAGTTGGCGCAACTATCGCAATTTTAGATGCAAACGGAGCACCAGTTGCAGTAAGTACACCTGCACCGGCTGCTGAGCAACCAAAACAAGAAACAGCTGAAGCACCAAAAGCTGCGGCACCAAGTGCTGAACAAACTGCAACTTTACAAGGTTTACCAAATACAAACCGTCCTATCGCATCACCAGCTGCTAGAAAAATGGCTCGTGAATTAGGAATCGACTTAAACGACGTACGTAGCACAGATCCACTTGGACGTGTGAGACCACACGATGTACAAGCTCATGCTGCAGCACCAAAAGAAGCACCAGCTGCTCCAAAAAGTCCAGCTCCTGCTCCAGTTGCAAAAACTGAATTTGAAAAACCAGTTGAGCGCGTGAAAATGTCCCGCCGCCGTCAAACAATTGCAAAACGCCTTGTAGAAGTTCAACAAACATCTGCAATGTTAACAACATTTAACGAAGTTGATATGACTGCAATCATGGAATTACGTAAAGAGCGTAAAGACGCTTTCGAGAAAAAACATGATGTACGTCTTGGTTTCATGTCATTCTTCACAAAAGCAGTTGTTGCAGCATTAAAACAATTCCCATTATTAAATGCTGAAATTCAAGGTGACGAGCTTATCATTAAAAAATTCTATGATATCGGTATTGCAGTAGCAGCTCCAGATGGATTAGTTGTTCCAGTTGTACGCGATGCGAACCAATTAAACTTCGCTGAAATCGAAAGCGAAATTCGTGAATTAGGTAAAAAAGCACGTGATAACAAACTTTCATTAAAAGAACTACAAGGTGGTACATTTACAATTACAAACGGGGGCGTGTTCGGTTCTCTAATGTCAACACCGATCCTAAACAGCCCACAAGTTGGTATTTTAGGAATGCACAAAATCCAAGTACGTCCTGTTGCCATTGATGCAGAACGTATGGAAAACCGTCCAATGATGTACATCGCTTTATCTTACGATCACCGTATCGTTGATGGTAAAGAAGCAGTTAGCTTCCTTGTTGCTGTTAAAGATATGCTTGAAGATCCAAAATCATTATTATTAGAAGGTTGATAGATTAATAATCTATTATATAACGGCTGTAGAATAATCATTCTACAGCCTTTTTTGCGTTCATACGGGACAAATCGCATGACATAAGCTAATAATGTATGCCTATAACGTAAGGAGGATTAAAATGAGTAACCTTCCAATTCATGCAAAATTGAAAGCAAATAAGGATACCTTCTTCCTCCCCGACTCAAACGGGGGTGTCTATTTTCGAAATAACGCCAGTTCATTTCGTATGGACGGTGATGGAATTTACAACTGGATTGAAAAATTAATGCCAATGTTTAACGGTAATTATTCTTTAGCAGAAATAACGGATGGTCTCCCTCTTCCCTATCAAAATCGTGTACTTGAAATTGGAGAGATTTTATATACAAATGGATTTGTCCGTGATGTAAGTCAAGACGCACCTCACGAATTAAACAGCGCATTACTTGATAGATACGCTTCACAAATTGAATTTCTAGAAGCAGATTCTCACTCAGGCGCATTAAAATTCGAAACGTACCGCAAAGCGAATGTCCTTATAATTGGTTCTGGAGATATGCTTACTTCCTTAGTTTCTTCTTTATTAGAATCCGGATTACCTACCTTTCATTACCTTGTGACAGATTATGAAGAAACGAATTACGACCGCATTCATGAGCTAATAGAACTTGCACATGAAGTGGATGATACTGTACTTGTTCAAGAAATAGATACGACAATTGATCGTCCTCTGCATGAAGTGTTCGAGCCTTTCGACTGGATTTTGTACGTTTCTCAAAATGGAGATATTGATGGCCTAAGAGCAGCTCACACGATTTGCAAGGAAGTAGAAAAGAACTTCATACCAGCCGTTTGTTTATCAACAGTTGGTTTAGCTGGTCCTGTCGTAATGGCTAATCGTGAAGAATGCTGGGAATCCGCATGGCATCGGCTACATGAAACGACTTTACAAAATGAAAATTCATCAGCCGCCTTCTCTCCTATTACATCTGCAATGCTAGCAAATATAATCGTTTTTGAATTATTTAAGCATGTTGCTGATGACTCACATCGAGAAAAGAATCCACAATTCTTTTTATTAAATTATGAAACACTCGAAGGAGCATGGCATCCTTTTATAAAACATCCTCTCGCAACTGATGAAAGTTTTACAATTGATACGATAGAAGACCTTTCTGAACAACTTGAGCATCGGTCTAGCCAACATACTTCAACTGAATTATTCCGTTTTTTCGATTCATTAACTTCTAAAGAAGCTGGTATATTCCATGTATGGGATGAACAAGATTTATATCAATTACCATTATCACAATGCAATATTCAAATAGCTACACCGCTATCAGATGGCCCTGCTTCCCTCCTGCCTCTTATGACTTGCGCTGGTTTGACTCATAACGAAGCGCGCCGAGAAGCTGCTTTAACAGGAATTGAAACCTATGTAGCAGAAATTATACACCGCCTTATCCCTGAACATAACGATATCGGTATTGGCGCTGGAGAAACGATGACAGAGGGTGTATACCGGGCATTACAACAACATTTAAATCACAAATTGTATGAGCGACAGTCACACACGCTAGAAGAAATTACGACGGTCGACTTAACTGAAATTCATGATAAACATTGTAGATTTTATTACGATGCCCTCGCTACAATTCATGAAACACCAAAAATCGCAATGGGTGAAGAGATTCTCAGCTTTCCAGTCGTTTGGGTCGGTATAAATAATCATTGGTACGGTGCATCTAATATTAATACGACGTTAGCGTTACGAAACGCACTACAACTATCACTTCTCCACAATCAAAATGAAGAGACTCCTTACAGAACTAATATTTTGCCTGAATCCTCTATCATTTTATATGATACTGATTCTTTTAGATTAGAAATACAAGAGGAAGAAGAAATTCCAAGTACGCAATCTGTACAGCTCGCCTTACAACATTTAGAAGAACATAATTTCTATCCATTTGTATTTGATTTGGCAATTGAATCATTTTTGAAAGAAAACTTAGATGGTGTGTACGGGGTTTTAATTGCAAAGGAGGATAGTCTATGACTCAAAATATATTACTTATAGGAGATGGCCTTCTTGCAGACTATGTACATGATCAATTATGCAAACAATATTCCATCATTCGGCAACACACAATTGCAGACGAAATCCCTGAAAATATCGACCTCGCTCTCGTATTACACGACGGCTCTCCTTCTACGATTCATCATGACGCTGAGCTAACTTTCCGGTCAAATCATATTCCGTGGCTACGTGGTTTTACTTCATTTGGTGAAGGGGTTATCGGTCCTTATATTCATCCTCTTGCAGCGGGATGTACTCATTGTGCCGATGGACGACGCTTTATCGCTGGATTTGATCAAAAAGAAATGTGGGAGCTACAACGAAAATATGCGGTAAAGGAAGAAAACGTAACGAGGCGTGATGTACGTGCCACCCAAAATGGCATTCTGCAAATGTGCCATCTTATTTGCGCAGAAACAGAGAAAATATTAACTCATACTCATTCTTCTTTAGAAAATGAACTCATTTTACTAAACTTACAAACACTGCAATGTACGCGGCATTCTTTTCTTCCAGATCCGCTCTGCCCCGTATGTAGTAATTTGCCTGATGACACGGCAGATGCAGCATTGATTTCATTACAACCGAGCTTAAAAACAAATGATGCAACATATCGCTGTCGTTCCATTCATGAACTAAACACATTTTTAACAAAGGACTATTTAGATTACCGAGTCGGTATGTTGAACGGAAAAATGCAGCATTCTTTATTACCATTTGCTGACGTTATTATAAACATGCCATTAATGTTTGGAAATGAAGGAGTTGCAGGCCGAACTCTTTCATTTGCAATAAGTGAAGCAACTGCCATTTTAGAAGGTTTAGAACGATATTGTGGTATGTCACCTCGAGGAAAAAAGACAAATGTGCATGGTAGTTTTCATGATTTAGAGGATTATGCACTAAATCCCCTTACGCTCGGTGTACATACAAATGAACATTATAATCGTGATGGTTTTCCATTTAAACCGTTTGATCCTGACTATGAACAAAACTGGGTATGGGGATATTCATTGTCACAAAACCGGACGATTTTAGTTCCTGAATCAATCGCTTATTATAGCCTCGGTCATCGAGATGCTTACGTATATGAAACATCAAATGGCTGTGCCATTGGTGGTAGCTTAGAAGAAGCGATTTTTCACGGCATTTTAGAAGTTGTAGAGCGTGACGCCTTTTTGCTCACTTGGTATGCTGAATTACCTCTTCCCCGCCTTGATCTTAGTTCAGCAAATGATACGGAATTACAATTAATGATCCAGCGGCTGTACACGATTACCGGTTATGAATTGTATGCTTTTAACGCAACGATGGAACACGGTATCCCGAGCTTATGGGTAATTGCGAAAAATACGCGTGAACATGGAATGAACGTTGTTTGTGCTGGAGGCTCTCATTTGGATCCCGTCCGTGCTTTAAAGAGTGCCATTCACGAAATAGCAGGCATGTTACTCATAACAGACGATGAGCTCGAACAAAAAAGAGAGCACTACGAAAACTGCTTACAAGACCCTTATCTCGTTAGCCAAATGGGAGACCATAGTATGTTGTACGGATTGAAAAAAGCAGAAGAACGTCTTCACTTCCTTTTACGTGACGATGCTCCGGTGCAATCGTTCCAAGAAATGAATGTATTACAATCAGTTGATCTAGATTTAACATCCGATCTTCATCAACTTTTAAACCGTCTAGAGCAAACTGGACTTGAAGTAATCGTTGTAAATCAAACAGTACCTCTTATAGAAAAAAACGGATTACATTGTGTAAAAGTCATTATTCCAGGCATGCTACCGATGACATTCGGTCACCATCTCACTCGGGTTACAGGACTGGATAGAGTGTATACTGTACCGATGACACTTGGGTATACAAATGAACCTTTAACGAATGAACAATTAAATCCACATCCGCATCCGTTTCCATAGTAAAGGAGGGGATTTTATGCAGCTAGATACTTTTTTACATCATCTCCATTTTTCTATCGATAAAATTATGCCGAATCAGGAAGTGGACTGGGAAGATGCACCGCTTCCTTATAAACTATATCGAAATGTACCTATCATTCCTCTCTCTTTAGAAATCCCATTATCTTTACCTAACTCTTCTACTACACCTACTTTGAATGAGATTGGTCATTACCTTTGGTGCTCATTTGGTTTAACACAGTTATGTCAGCTAAATAGCGAAAAAATTTTATTCCGAAGATCTATCCCTTCAGGCGGCGCTTTATATCCAAATGAATTGTATATATATTTAAAAATTGACGATTATCCAGACGGCATTTACCATTACGACGCCGCGCATCACCGACTTATCTTAATTCGCGAAGGAAATTTCGATTCTTACCTTACAGAAGCACTCGGCAATCGTTGTAACTTACAATCTTGTTTTGGTGCTGCATTCGTATCCACCATGTTTTGGAAAAACTTCTTTAAATACAATAACTTTTCATATCGACTTCAAGGATTAGATAGTGGCGTTCTCATCGGACAATTACTTGAATGTGCCAAACAATTCGGTTACACAAATGGCGTATACTTTCAGTTTCTAGACCGGGCAATCAACCATTTACTCGGACTGTCAGAAGGCGAAGAAAGCGTGTATGCTGTCCTTCCTTTAAGTACAGAACCGCAAACGAATTGGTTTCACAATGATTACCGTGAAATTAAAACAGTTACTTCTCATGAGCTATTACAACAAATTCCGCCTTTAGCACATGAACATTTCGTTCGCTCAAAGCATGTAAATGAGTATCCGATGATAACAAAAATAAATGAAGCTTCTATGATCGAATCGACAGCACAGTTCCAAACACTAGCTCATGAAGAGCACTTTCAACATCATGCGCACGCTGTACAACTGCCGAAAGTAGAGCGTTTATCTTATGATTTCTTACAACTTTGCAGAAAACGGTATTCCCCTGATGCTGACTTTATTTTAACGAAATGGGATGCAGCCGAGCTCGCTACTTTACTACAAGAAGCGAGCCTCTCCTTCCCTTACTACAACGACCTTGATGGTCAGTATGTAAATGAAAATGCGCGCGTTTCCTTATATGGATGTTTTTATAACGTAAAAGATATAGAAAACGGCGCTTATTCTTATAATAGTAAAACGCATTCCATACAGCCACTTCGATATGGAGACCTTCGTTATCCCCTACAATCTAGTATGACGATGGATAATGTAAACCTTTTTCAAGTACCGCTTTGCCTACATGTAGTCGGAAAGAAAGATTACTATACAAATGCATTAGGCTACAGAGGATACCGTATTCACCAAATGGAAGCGGGTATACTCGTTCATAAACTCGTTTTCGCCGCGACCGCAATGGGGATGGCTGGGCATCCTTTACTTAGTTTTGATACAAATTCATGTGATCAGTTGTACGGGATAGAGGCTGGGAATGAAACGTCACTTATTCAAATTCCTGTTGGAGCTTATCGAGCACGGAATTGGTTAAAAGGGGCTTTGCGTAATTAGAAGCACGCCGGCTATCGGCGTGCTTTTTTAAAGGACTTAATTTACAAAACGCGAAATAAGTATATATTCTTACATAAAAGGAGAGTTTAACTTGAGCATTTTACAACGATTAATCCAGCAAGCAAAAAATCCGCGCGGGACAATTGGTTCTTCCATGCTTTGTATTATGAACACTGCACATACGAGACTAACAAATTGGGCTTTACAAAAAATACATATACGTAAAGATGCGATTACTTTAGATATTGGTTGTGGCGGCGGTAAAACGCTACATACTCTTTCCAAACGAATTCCACTTGGGAAAATATATGGAATTGATTATGCAGAACAAGCTGTTGAAAACTCAAAGAAAGCCAATATACAGGACGTAAAAACAGGAAAAGTAATCATTCATCAAGCAAGCGTCTCCTCTATTCCTTACAATACAAACTTCTTCAACCTCATTACCGCTTTTCAAACACACTACTTCTGGCCTGATGTGGAACAAGATATAAAAGAAGTATTTCGCGTCCTACAGCCGAACGGATCCTTTTTATTAGTAGCTGAAACTTTCAAAATTCAATATCATATGGAGAAATATAAAACGACTGAAGAATTAATAAACTTATTTTATAAAACAGGATTTAAAAGTGTGAAGTGCTATGAAGAAAAAGGATGCCTTTGTGTAATAGGAACCACGTAAAAAAAGCAGGCCCTTTAAGGTCTGCTTTTTTTACTAGATTAATTTGAAAATGCTCTTTATTTGTCTCGCAAATAACCAGTTTTTCGTACCGTAGTTATCATTTAAACTATCTAAATTGATAGTTTGTCCGTTAGCAAACTTTAATTCTAGCGTTGTATTTTTATCGTTTGTTTTTAAGTTACTATGTGTAATGGCATCATACTTTAATTTTTCAATTTCAACATATTCGTCTTTTTCTTGTCCGATCACGACATGGTCTTGGAAGAAGAAAAAGACTTCTACTTTCTTACCGAAACAAAATACATTTTTCGTATAAATTAATGTCGCATTATCAAGTCCGACGCATACTTCTTTCATCTCTTCAATAACGTGTCCAAAGTCTTCTTCATGTCTTGTGTTTGATTCAGCAATCCATTCTTCGATTGTTTTCATATTAATTGCCATACTGTGCCCCCTGGTTCGTTCATTGCTTTGTTTTAAAGTAAATACTATATGACAATATAAGCGATACATACTATGTTTTCAAGGGTGAAAGATATATTCAAAATAAAGTTAAATTTCAAAGTAATATACTAAAAGAATCCATTTCATTATATTTCAAACGTTTGAACGAGACATTCTTCATCATCGATTAACTGTATTTTCTCATCAAATTCAATGTTTAGCTCCCTATATACTTTCTTCCAAAAAGAAACAGCTGGTACATTTTTCACAAGTTCGATAACGAAATATTGTCCTCGTTTCTCTTTTAGCAAACTCTCAATAACTTGTTTACCGATTCCTTTTCCTTTGTACTGATTCAATATGAAAATGTCATTTATACCAAAATCGTTTTCCTTCTTCAAAAATGGACGTTCCAGTAGTAATAAAAATCCTACAATCTCATTATCACTTTTAATAAAATACGGAGTGATTCCATCATTTACCCAAAACATATGTAAATCTTCGTATTCAAAAAATCCATTTGCCCCAATCGTTATATTAGAAGTGAATGTAGAAAGGTCATGAAGATATAGTGCATACAAATTACGTAATATTTCTTTTTCTGATTCTTGAACGGTTTGCAGTGTTACAAACATTTTTAATAATCCCCTTCCCCATATGTAACTATTTCCCAACCCTCTTCATTCGACAAAAATGATGATTATCCTTTAACGAAAAAAATAGCACTAAAAAAAGTGCTATTCCGCTCGTCTTGCCGCTTGCTGAATTGGATCCCAAACGCTGTTATATGGTGGTGCGTAACTTAAGTCGACATCTTCTAAATCGTGAATGCTCATTTTATTGAAAAGTGCCATCGCGATTACATCAATCCGTTTATCTACACCTTCTTCTCCAATTACTTGTCCACCTAATAATTGTTTCGTGTCAGAACGATATAGTAATTTTAAGTAAAGTGGTTTCGCATTTGGATAATAGCCCGCCATATTGGTCGAATCTACTTTGACTGTTTTATACGGGATATGTAGTCCTTTTGCTTCTTTTTCATTTAAGCCTGTTCTTGCAAGCGTCAAATCCATAAATTTAATAATACCTGTACCTAACGTTCCTTTAAAGGCTCTTCGTTTATCCAGCATATTTAGTCCAGCAAGTCGCCCTTGTTTATTTGCAGTTGTTCCGATTGGAATATGATCATGAATTTCTTTTATAACGTGATAATGCGTGGCGCAATCACCAGCTGCATATACGTCCTGCACATTCGTTTGCATATATGCATTTACCTCGATTGCCCCTTTATGATTTGTACGTATATTTGTTCCTTCAAGAAAATCAGTATTTGGTTTCACTCCGACAGATACTAAAACAAGATCCGCTTTATACGTACCTTTATCCGTTTCAACTGCTTCTACTCGTTCATTCCCTTTAAATGCTTTTACATTTTCATTCGTTAAAATTTCAATATGATGTTTATCTGCTTCTTTATGTATATATTCCGCCATATCCCCATCATAAATTGTACCGATATGATCATTTCGTTCAATCATTCTTACTTTCTTACCAAGTTCAACGAATGTTTCTGCCATTTCCAGCCCAATTGCACCGCCACCAATAATGGTTACATCTTCAACTTTATTCGTTTCTAGCGTTTTTAATATGCACTCAGCATCCGGAATTGTTTTTAAAAGATGAACACCTTGTAAATCTCGGCCTTCCCATTCTGGCATAACAGGACGTACTCCGGTCGCAATTAATAAACGGTCATACGAAAATTCAAAAACATCTTTCGTCTTCGTATGCTCTGCGTATACTATTTTCTTTTCCGTATCTACTTTCGTTACTTCATGTCGTACTTTCGCATCAATTCCGTATTTATCACGAAACGTCTTTACATTACGCGCGATTAACTTTTCCGTTGAAGCGATAGCACCACTAATGACATACGGTAATCCACACTGCGCGTACGAATAAATTTCACCTTTTTCTAACGTCACAACATTTGCATTTTCATCGTTTCTAACAATTTGCATAGCTGCACTCATACCAGCTGCATCTCCGCCAATAATGACATAGTTCACTTTACCACTCCTTCTTTTTTACATACTCTTTACGTTTTCCATATTTTATAGAAATAACACCTACTTCCATTGTAAAGAAAGAGAATTTCATCTTCAAATTTTGTGCACAAACCTATGCCTGAATAGGTAGCCGTCGTGTCTTATAAACACTATGTTTAATATGCTATTACAGTAACAATTGAAAGTAGGTGAAACATACATGTGCGCCGGCCTTCTCGTCCAGCTCCCAGAAGAACCAAGAGAACCAAAACCCGCCCTCCCGCTTGAACAAGAGTTTACCATTAGTACAACTTTATACAGCGCTCGCGCTTGGTTATCTGACAATGACACTTTCCCACAAACTATTTGGAAATCCTCTCGTTTCTCTTCTGCATCACACGCTAATAAGTCTATCTTTCCAGTCGGTACAGTTAAAATTATAAATTTTTCTGATGATACAATAACAGTTACTATATCCTCAGAATCAGATGATACTCTAAAAATAATCGTTCCTCCTCATTCTGAAGCTGCTTTAACGTCTAGTTCTTTATCTGATGTGCAAGCAAGTACATCAGGAGGAGCAAGCAAAGTCACATTCCTCTTTCATATCTTTTTCTCAAGGGAACCTGGTCCAGCTAAATAACTATAGAAAAGGTACAGCTGTGCACTGTACCTTTTTCATATGTTCTATTCTCTTGATTTATTCAGTTCAACATTATAAGATTCAATCTTCAAACTGAGTCCCACACTTTGTACATACATTCATCCACCTTTTCTTTAGAGGCCAGTTATTACCTGTGTAAAGGTTTGAATTATCGTGCTAATGTAAGACCACAGCACAATAAATGTTGCAATTCCGATTAAAACATTTGCGATAAGAAGTGTATAAATAAGGTCTAATCCGCCGTTATCTAGCTTTACTATAGCGACAATTATACTAACTGACATATACGTTGTAGCCAGCCCTAATAAGATTGGTAAGAAAAAGATTAATAAAAAGCTAAACAGAAAAGAAAGAACTAATATAGCAATAGCTGGCGTCGTTATCGTTCCCCACACACCGAATACTTCAAGAAATGAAAATGAAGATTTCATCATCTTTCCACTTACAAAAATAATAAATCCGACGAATAAAGTTAAAATGAGTAAAAATAAAAAGACCGTTACAGAGTCTCCAAAGAAAGAAGGAGTAGATAAATCTGGCGCTAACGTTCTCGTAAGTGCTGCCCCAGCACTCATCATTCTATAAAAAATACATGCCCCTAAAAAACAAATAAGAACAAGACTTACAATTCCATTTCGTACTTCAACCTTGCCACTTTTCATAATAGCTGTCGGTGCTTGTAATGCGTGTTTAAAAAACTGAAAATAGCCACTTGCAAACTGCTTCGCTTGCTCTACCGTTTCATTTGGTCGAGTTTCCTTTGCTTGTGCTACGCGTGCCTGTTGCTCACCTTCTTCCTGTGCACTACTCGCTACTGCTCCCTCCGTTAACGAATGTCCACAATTCCCGCAAAACTTTGCCTCTGTTGCATTTTCTGTGTGACACACCGGACATTTCATTCTCTCATCCCTCCTTAACCATATACCGTATAGGGTGTTACAAATTCAATATATGACTTTGGACATAAAACATGACTACAAGAAAAAGATTCTGAAATCCTTCTTCCGAAAGAAAATATATGTGCTAGCAATCTTGAAAAAAAATGCTATTATGAAACAGAACAAATAACATTTTTAACAGATTGGATGAAAGGCAATGGAATTTGTAAACTCAATTTTTCAAATACTCCTTACAAGCGTGATTCAATTATTTTCTTTAATTGGAGTCATCATTGTAATCGGATTTCTATTAGGTTATTTAGAATCTCTCACACGAATGTATTGGTCGAGGGCTTTCGGAAGAAAAGGATTCCTTTTGACTGCGTGGATTGGTGTTCCGATTCACGAACTTGGACATGCCATTATGTGTGTACTATTTCGTCATAAAATTGTAGCAACGCAGTTCTTCCCAACAGATACAAGTCAAGGCGCTTTAGGCTACGTACAACATCAATACAATCATAAAAGTGTATATCAACGAATTGGGAACTTCTTCATTGGAATTGGTCCTATTATTTCGGGTATTACTGCATTAATCCTATTAATGCGCTATTTCGTACCAAATTCATATTTCTTATTTAATGCAACTCTCGAAAAAACAATCGCTGCTACTTCTATTAATATAGAAATGGTTCAAAACATGCTCTTGTCGACGTTTGTATTATTGAAAAGCTTATTTACAATAAGTAATTTATTAAATCCTTCTTTTTGGTTATTTTTATTTATCGCCATTTGTATTTCTGCACATATCGCTTTAAGTAAACCAGATATTAAAGGATCAATAGACGGCATTATCGTCATGTTTATCGTGTTATTTTTATTCAATATAATAGCAGGGCTGTTTCAGTACGATAGTAACCAACTAATTGGCAAAGTGATGAAGTATAATATGTACCTCATTGCGTTTTCTAGCGTGGCACTATTGTTCTCTTGTCTTTCTACACTTGTTAGTTTTGGTTTTTATAAAATAAGAGGAGGGCGTTCTATTTGAACGCCCTCCTCTTATTAGTTATTTCTCTTATAATCACAATGCTCAACCGGCACACGAGCATGTCCCTCTTCATCCGTACACCATGACTGCGATTGGAAGGCAAGAAAAATACCGACCCATTCTTCTTCCTTTTCAAATTGAATAAGTATTCCTCCGTCTTGCCATATACCATTATCACCTTTCCATTTCTCTACATTCCCTTGATTCATGTGAATATCATGTATCCCGTTTCCTGGTTCGAAATGAAAGTAAGAATCAGGTGTATTTTCTTCTGGTCCCCATCTTTCACCAAACGCGTAAATAATTGCTTTTTCTTCTATTGCTCGTTTTATATAACGTTCTATTTTTTCATTTAAATCATTATCCACTCCTGCTTTTTCAGCAGGTAAAGGAATCATTTGTTTCGAATCAAATACATTACCTCTTACGTAGTCTAAAGCTACTTTCGGTTCATTGTTTTTTATTTCTGTAAAACCGAATGGTAATGTCGGTAAAATATGAATCGCCTCTGACTTAATATTGTTACTCGCAAAATATAAAACTTCTGACGGATAACTTTGCGATTTTACGTTAATTGCAATACGATAATCTACTCCTGTCTCGCCCTGTAAATGAACTTGATAATGAGGTGTTTTCCCTTTTCCAATCTTTGATTGTATAACTGTACCTTTTAACACACCGTAGTTTTTTAGGGGCATACATTTCATCTCCTATTCATCTAAAATCGGCAAGGATACCCCCTACTTCAATCGTGTGAAGGGCGATAGCCCAACGATAAGTGGGGGAGGATTTGCCGGCAGATACGGTATGGTACGTTAAAAATCGTAAGATTCTGTACCACATCAAGTATCTGAAACTTCCACCTTGCCTCCTACTTTCTCTACTTAAGTTGTTTGCTTTCACTAAAAATCTGTTACAATTTAATTAGTGAAAGGCGGTGAAAATAATGCCTACAATTACTGCAAAAATACAAATCCATGTTTCCGATAATCAAGCTGAAAGTCTAAAGATAACAACGAACGCTTACCGCAAGGCTTGTAATTGGTTATCAAAACACATATTTGAAACAAAGAACCTTAATCAAGTAAATCTCAATAACTTATATTATTCTGATTTACGAAATCAATTTAGGTTAAAAAGTCAAATGGCTCAATCTGTGATGAAAACTGTAATTGCTCGTTACAAGTCGGCTAAATCAAATGGACATGAATGGTCTTTGATTGACTTCAAACTTGCAGAATATGATTTAGTCTGGAATCGGGATTATTCACTAACCAAAAACCAATTTAGTGTAAACACGCTTGAAGGTCGCCTAAAACTAAATTATGAGCGTAAGGCTATGAAGAAATACTTCAACAGCACTTGGAAATTTGGTACTGCTAAATTAGTGCATAAGTACAACAAGTGGTTCTTACATATCCCGATGACAAAAGAGTACCAAACATTAGATTTCGCAGATGTAAACAACATCGTTGGTGTTGATTTAGGAATCAACTTCCTTGCAACCACTTAT
>NZ_JAKUFF010000064.1:0-25238 GCF_022663305.1 Bacillus cereus group sp. BfR-BA-01408
AGACCTTGTAAAAGTTGTATATTTTTAATAAAAGGTACCTCTGAAGAGATACCTTTTATTTCCACTCTATTGTACACCATACTGAATATAACTTGAATCGTAGTATACCCATTGATTTGTCCCTAAGCAAAGCCATCCATCTTGCTTACTCCATACTCGATACGATTCACCATGATGTAACTGTCTTATAACATTTCCATTTAATGATGGAGCATCACGTAGATTTACATTATCACCAGTAATAGTCGCCACATAATGTTTATACTGAATATAACTCGAATCATTATATACCCACTGATTTGTCCCTAAACAAAGCCAACCACCCTGTTCTCCCCAAACTTCATATGCTTCGCCACGATTCAATTGGCGAATTACACTAGACTGTAAAGATGGTCCACTTCTCAAATTCACATTATCTCCATTAATTATAACAACTCCGTACACTGGAGTTGCATTATTAAACGGGGAAACATTACCTCCACCACTTGCTCCATTCCCTTGTAAAGCTTCTAATGAAACTGCAGCTGATACATCACAATTTCCTACGCCTGAAATTTGTCCAGAATCTGTGTACTGCCACGCTGTCCACTCTGTCCATCCACCAGCATCAGCAGGCGGTGTACTCGAGTATCTAGCAATCCAAAGTGGAATATCACTTAATCCGCTAATTCCGAACTCATTAATATACCAAACTCCTGTATATAACATTACATCTTTTCCAGTAGCCTGTTTCACATAATTTATGAAGCTTCTTGCCCAATTCGATATAGCGCTACCAGTTAAATTACTGTTGCTCGGATCTGTTGGTGATTCTAAATCCAGAACTGGCATTAAGTCTGTGTGGTTACTTTGTAATATACTCACAAAATATTTCGCCTCTGAAATTGCATCATTTTGTTCTGGGCGTGCAAAATGGTATGCACCGATTAATACATTCGCATTTCGTGCTGCTTGTACATTCTTAGTAAAAGTAGGATCAATGTAATTTACACCTTCTGTCGCTTTTGCATACGCCGCTGAAATACCGGATCCCTTCACTGCATTCCAATCAATATTCCCTTCCCAATGAGACACATCAATAAACGTAATATTTGAACTAGATCTATCTTGCATATAAAAGCTCCTATCAATTTTTTCATTTCGTATACATACAATATGTACAACTTTATTAAAGGGTGACGACGTTTATACTATAGACATAAAGAGCAAACATATTTTATAACCAAAGTAAAAAAGCCTTGTAATTACAAGGCCTTTTGTAAACTTCCTTTATTTTGTAGTAAATACATATTATAATACAATCCTTGTTCACTCAGTAATTCTTGATGCGTCCCTCTTTCTACTATCTCTCCATCGTGCATAACAAAAATTTGATCTGCATCTTGTATGGTAGATAATCTGTGCGCAATCGCTATCGTAGTCCGTCCTTTTCGCATTTGCTGTAACGCTGTTTGGATTGCATCTTCAGTTTCTGTATCAATATTTGCTGTTGCTTCATCTAATACTAACACTTTCGGATTCGTTGCTATCGTTCTAGCGAAAGCAATTAATTGTCGTTGACCACTAGAAAATGCAGCTCCTCTTTCTACTACTTCCGTTTCATACTGCTCTGGTAATTTTTCAATAAACGTATTCGCTTGCACAAATTGTGCCGCTTCTTTTACTTCTTCATCCGTAATTTCTTCATTATACATACGAATATTTTGTTTTACATTTCCCGCAAATAAAAATGCATCTTGCAATACAAGTCCTATTTTCTTTCTAATTTCTTGTTCTTCAAATTTCTCTAACTCTACACCATCTATTACAATATTTCCGGAATTAATATTATAGAATCTCAGTAATAAATTCATAATAGTACTCTTTCCGCTGCCAGTGTGCCCAACGAAAGCAACCGTTTGCCCTTGTTTCACGTGAAAAGATACATTTTTTAAAACATCACGTTTTCCATCGTACGAAAAAGTAACATTTTTAAATTCAATATCTCCATTAATAACTTGAGGATTTCCATCCCCTTTTTGAACTGGCGCTAAATCTTTCTCATCCATTAAATGAAATACACGTGATGATGAAACCAGTGCCTGTTGGAAAAATGATAATTTCATCATCATCTCATTTACAGGCTGGAAAAAACGATGTATATAGTTAACAAACGCATATAAAACGCCTACTTCAACAGGACTCTTCAAAGCATCAATTCCAAATAAACCAAGTACTAACGCAATAGCTACAATATGAACTAAATCAGTTGCTGGACGTAAAAGCAATGCATCTAACTTTAATGTACGTCGCCCTGCACTATAATGTTTATTATTCACTTCTTCAAATTCTTTTCTCATGCGCTTTTCTTGTCTGAACACTTGAACAATATTCATCCCTTGAATGGACTCGTTTAACTTTGCATTTAACACACTTAATTGATTACGGACTTCTAAATAAAAAGCTGCACTTTTCCGGCGATATAGCACCATAATCGCAAACATGATCGGAATTAATACGAGAGAAAATAGCGCTAATTTTACATTTAATAAAAACATCGCTACTAAAATCCCTACTAAAAATACGATATTTTTAACAAATGTTGATAATACACTGACATAAAAATCTTTAATTGCTTCTGTATCATTCGTTATGCGCGATACGAGCGTACCAATCGGCGTACGATCAAAGAAACTTAATGACAACTTTTGAACATGCTCATATACTTCAACACGCATATCTTGAACAATTTTAAAAGCAATATTTTGAAAATATAACAAGTCTAAATAAGTAAATAATACTTTTAATAAGTGAGCAACAATATACACTACAAATAAAGTAACAAGTGCTGATTGATCAAAGTTACGTGGTACTAAGTGTTCATCAAGAAATTGTTTAATTAAAAAAGGACCCATCATTTCTGTTACAGTTGCACCAACTAGAAATAAAAATGCTAATGCTAACAGTCCTTTATATGGCCTCATATAAGACAGTAATCTTCTTAAATCGCTCTGTTTTTTCTCAGCCATCATACGCCTCCTTTCTCGACTAATGCTTCTAACTGCTGGCTTTCATACATTTCTTTATACCAACCATGTTCTTTCATTAGTTGTTCATGTGTACCTCGTTGTACAATTCTACCTTCATCCACAACAAGAATAAGATTGGCATGCTGAATTGCACTTAAACGATGGGCAGTAATAATTGTCGTTTTCCCTGCTCTTTCCCTCTTTAAAGCATTTAAAATTGTTTCTTCTGTTTTTGCATCTACTGCTGATAAACAATCATCTAAAATTAAAATTTCAGCATTCGTTAATAAAGCACGCGCAATAGAAATCCTCTGTTTTTGACCTCCAGATAACGAAACGCCTCTTTCTCCTACTACTGTTTCATATCCTTCTGAAAATTGGAGAATATCATTATGAATACAAGCAATCTCTGCGGCCCGAGTAATTTCATTATATGTAGCATCCGCCTTTCCAAAGGCAATATTCTCCCCAATACTTGCTGAAAATAAAAAATGATCTTGCGGCACGTATGAAATGGCAGAACGGACACCGTAAAGTGTTACATCGCGAATATCCCGCTCCCCAACTTTTAACTCACCATTAAAATGATCATACTCACGTATTAAACATTTTAATAAAGTCGTTTTCCCTGCACCTGTACGTCCTACAATCCCTAACGTTTCCCCCTTCTTCAAATCAAAGTGAATATCCGTTAAATGTAACAGTTCATTTTTCTTATACGAAAACGAATCGACCGCAAATGAAATATCACCGCTCGCTATTGTATGCACAGCATTTTCTCTATTTACTACATCTGATTTTTGTGAGAGGATTTTTTCTACACGGTCATACGAAGCACGCCCACGCTCCATAATATTAAACAGCCATCCAAACGCTAACATCGGCCAAACGAGAGTACCTAAATATGTCGTAAATGTAACGAGATCACCTACTGTTAATTCACCTCTCACAACTAATACTGACCCGTAACATACTGCAATTAAAAAAGAAAAACCTACGATAAGAGCGATTGTTGGATCAAATAACGAATCAATACGTGCAACTAACATATTTTTATGTACGACATCTTCTGATTTTTTTCGGAACGCTTGTAAATCTTCTTTTTCTTGTCCAAGCGATCGAATTACCTTCATCCCACTCATACTCTCTTGCACTTTATCATTGATTTCCGAAAACGATTGCTGTGCTTTATGAAACCTTTTATGTAATAAAGTGCCGTAATAATTTGTCGATATTGCTACAATCGGCATTGGAATTAAGCTTAACAATGTTAACTTCCAACTAATTGTAAAACCCATCGCTACGAGTACACACCCTCCAACAGCTAATGAATCAACAAGTGTTAAAACACCCGCCCCAGCAGTTTGCTGAATTGCTTGAATATCATTGGTCGCGTGCGCCATTAAATCACCTGTGCGATTTGACTGATAGAAAGATGGACTCATCTTTGTAAAATGTTCATACAAATTTTTCCGTAATTGGCGAGCTAACTTTAATGAAGACCCAAAAATCATAATGCGCCACACGTAACGTAATATGTACATCGTAATACCTACGAGTACTAAGAGTACAACCCATTTTAGTAACTTATCAGTCGTTAATGTTCCATCGTTAATTTCATCTACAACAATCCCAATCACTTTTGGTGCTACAAGTTCTAAAAGTGCGACGCCAAATAATAAAATAATTCCGGTTATGTACGCTCGTTTTTCTTGTTTAAAAAACCACGCTAAATTCATAAATACTTTCATATTTTTCCTCCTCCCTTAAAATGAGCGATGTTTTCAGTTTACCAAAAATACAGAATTTTTAAAAGTTTTAAACTCTGTCTATATCAAAAAGAAAAGACACTCTTAGCGAGTGTCTTTTAGCGCTTATTTCATTTGTTGCTTGTTCATCGCGCTCATCATTTGATTGATTTTCTTTTGGGAAGGTTTTTGTCCCATTTGCATCATCATCATTTTTAACATTTGTTCGTTAATTGGTGGATTTTTTTGTAAGTAATTCATCATGTATTTGCGGGCAATGAAAAATCCTAACGCCACGCCTGCTACTAGTGCTACTACGCCCACTAGAATACCTAACCAAATTGGCATATATTTTCCTCCTTCATGTTGTCTACCTTACAGTGTACTAAAACCTTTTCAATAAGACAAGATACAATTCGACATTTTTTACACATATGTTCGTACTTGTTTTAGAGGATTCAGCCATCCGTACTTTGTATTTTCATAATCCATAGCTAAAAATGTTAATTCACACTTCCGAAGCACCTCAAAGAAAGTCGTTTCCATAGAAACATTTCCAGAGGTATTCATGCGAATATAGTGTGGTTTCACCATTATTTCGCCATATTCTGCCCCTGTATAAAGTGTATGTGTATGATGTGTTCGATCATATTTACCAAGAACGCGCAAAGCTTGTTCTAATTTATGATGAATTTTCATTACTTGTAATGGCATCGTTATATACATCATTTGTTTATATAGCACTTTTTTCTCCGAAAGGGACCCAGATTCTGAAAATCGAGCAAATAAATCAAAAAACAAATATTCACGACCAAAGTAAGCTTTCGCAATATCCTCTTGAATTAAATACAATTCATACGTTTTCATCTTTCGCCTCCCAATCTGGACAACCTTTTCTCTTCATTATATAGAAGAAATTTTGCAATGATTGTCTGACTGCGGAGAGAGAAAAAACTTTTTCTGTCGAAAAAACTCATTTACATAGAAAAACCTCTCCATGCCGGAGAGATTTTTCTAAAATCATTAAAGCATTTCTTTTACTTTACGAACAACGTTCTCTACAGTAAATCCATACTCTTCCATAATCTTCTCACCAGGAGCAGAAGCACCGAATGTATCGATACCTAACACATCTCCTTCAAGACCTACGTAACGGTGCCATCCGAATGTAGCACCCATTTCGATTGCGAAACGTTTTGTTACTGCTTTTGGTAATACAGATTCTTTGTACTCAGCAGTTTGAGCTTCAAAGCGATCCATAGATGGCATGCTGACAACAGATGCGTCAACACCGTCTACTGCTAATGCTTTTTGAGCCTCAACAGCTAGACTTACTTCTGATCCAGTTGCAAGTAAGATTACATCAGCTGTTTCTTTCTTGCTTGCAGAAACTACATATGCACCTTTTGCTACTTTTTCATACGTATCGTCTTTTGCACCTTCTAATGTTGGAAGATCTTGACGAGTTAATACTAAAGCAGTTGGTTTGTTTGTAGATTCTAGAGCTAATCTCCAAGCCGCAACAGACTCGTTACCGTCAGCTGGACGAATAACAGATACATTTGGCATTGCACGTAGCGCCGCTAATTGCTCGATTGGTTCATGTGTTGGACCATCTTCACCAACAGCGATACTGTCGTGTGTGAATACATACGTTACCGGCAATTGCATTAATGCTGCAAGACGAATTGCTGGACGTAAGTAGTCAGAGAATACGAAGAACGTACCACCGTAAGTTTTTAAACCACCATGTAGTGCAATACCGTTCATTGCTGCACCCATTGCGAACTCACGTACACCGTACCAAATGTTCTTACCGCTGTAATCATCTCTTGTAAAGTCTTTTTCGTTATTCATGTATGTTTTGTTAGAACCAGCAAGGTCAGCTGATCCACCGAAGAATGATGGTACAGATTCTGCAATTGCATTAATTACAGCACCAGAAGAATTACGAGTTGCTGCTTTTGATCCTAATTCATAAGTTGGTAAGTTTTGCTCCCAACCTTCTGGAAGTTGACCGTTCATTGCTGCTTGGAATTCGTTTGCTAATTCTGGGTATGCTTGTGCATATTCACCTAGCATCGTGTTCCACTCTGCTTGCGCAGTTTCACCAACATCTTGTACTGTTTTACGGAAGTTGTCGTATACTTCTTCTGCTACGTGGAAGTCTTGCTCAGCAGTCCAAGCATATGCTTCTTTCGTTAATTTTGTTTCTTCTACACCTAGTGGAGAACCATGTGAAGCTGATTTTCCTGATTTGTTTGGAGAACCGAAACCAATTGTCGTTCTTACTTCAATTAGCGTTGGGCGTTTTTCGTCAGCTTTCGCTTCTTCGATTGCTTTTGCGATAGCTTCAATATCGTTTCCATCCTCAACACGGATTACTTGCCATCCGTATGCTTTGTAACGATCTTCTACACTTTCAGAGAATGAACGATTTAAATCGCCATCTAATGAAATATCGTTTGAATCGTAAAGCACAACAAGGCGACCTAATTGTAAATGAGCAGCTAATGAAGATGCTTCAGCAGAAACGCCTTCCATTAAATCTCCATCACCACAAATAGCGTATGTATAATGATCTACTACATTATACGCATCACGGTTATATTTAGCAGCTAAATGTCTTTCAGCCATTGCCATACCTACAGCAGTTGAAATACCTTGTCCAAGTGGACCAGTAGTTGCATCTACACCAGGTGTATGACCGTACTCAGGATGTCCTGGAGTTTTGCTTCCCCATTGACGGAAGTTCTTTAAGTCATCCATTGTTACATCATAACCAGATAGGTGCAGTAGGCTGTATAATAACATTGAACCATGGCCTGCTGATAATACGAAACGATCACGGTTAAACCACGTTGGGTTATTTGGATTGTGTTTCATAAATTGAGTCCATAATGTATAAGCCATTGGTGCTGCACCCATTGGCATTCCTGGGTGACCAGAGTTTGCTTTTTCAATCGCATCGATGGATAATGTGCGAATCGTGTTGATAGAAAGTTGTTCGATTGAATGTGACATGCTATTCTTCCCTTCGCTTATATTAGTAAACGTTTTATACATTTATATGATAGCTTCCCACGCAAGATTATACAACATGTATCGACAAATATGTTGATGTTTTTTTGATTTTTTATAAAAAAATCAATGTTTCCAGGAATGTATGGGCATTCAATATGACATACTTTTTCATTATTTTTATTTTAAAAAGAAAGAGAATTATCTGTATATTTATACAGATATACAAAATCCTTCTATACTAACTTTTTTAGCCCACCTTTAAAAATACAAAAAAAGCATCTAAATTCGATGCTTTTCAAATCAGTTAAACAATCCGTTTCCGAATCGAACTTGAAATAAAATCAATGATAATAACCATTAAAATGATGCCTAATAAAATAATTCCTACACGAGACCAATTGCGTGAACTCAGCGCAAAAATTAGAGGTGTGCCAATTCCACCTGCTCCAATAACACCTAAAATGGCAGCGGATCGCACATTAATTTCGAACCTGTATAACGTATAGGATAGAAAATCTGGTAATACTTGTGGCAATACTGCATACCAAAGTATTTGAAATCGATTCGCACCTGTTGCTATTAACGCTTCCTTCGGTCCTTTATCTATATTTTCAATTCCTTCTGAATATAATTTTCCTAACATTCCAATAGAGTGTAACCCTAAAGCTAGAACGCCGGCAAAAGAACCTGGTCCAACAGCTTTTATAAATAAAAGAGCCATAACTAATTCAGGAAATGTACGGACAAAACTAAGTACAAATTTCCCAGTTCCCGAAGTTAATTTTCCACTACTCATATTCGTCGCCGCCCAAAAAGCGAATGGAACAGATAAAAAGGCAGAAATAAATGTACCTAATATCGCAATTGCCAACGTATCAATTAAACCATGTAATAAATCTTCACCATCTGGCAAAGATACATACGACCAATCTGGATTCAATACACCTGTCATAATTGCTTTTGTAATTTCTCCCGCCGTATCTTTGATTCCCTCTAGCGGTACTCCCGAAAAAGCCCATACATAAACAAATGTAAGTGCTATGAAAATAATCCAGCGATACATACTCGGTTTCTTCGGTTTTGGTACGATTAACGTCGTTTTACTCATTATAATTTCTCCCGCAACAATGTACTTACGTAATCAATTAACAATACAACAACAAGAGTATAGATAATAATAGATGCAGTTTGTTCATATTGTAAAAACCCAAGTGTACGATCATAATATAATCCGATACCGCCAGCTCCTACTAAACCTAAAACAGCTGCTGCACGTACGTTTACCTCAAATGTATAAAGAACATAGGAGACAAAATGCGCTTTCACTTGCGGAATTACCCCATAAACAATCCATTGCACCTTATTTGCCCCTACTGCTGTCATTGCTTCTAATGGACCTGGATCAATCGATTCAATTGACTCATACAACAATTTCGCCACGAGCCCAATTGAGAAAAGCGTAAGAGCTAAAATACCTGGAAGTGGTCCTATTCCAAAAATAGCTACGAAAATTGCCGCTAATAATAAATCTGGTACCGTTCGGATAAAATTTAAAATCAATCGAGCGGGACTGTACAAAAATGCACTCGTAAACACATTACTTGCCGCAAATAGTGCCAGTGGAATAGCTAATATCGCTCCTAAAGTCGTCCCGATAATCGCCATACGTATTGTATCTAACATTGCTGTTGTAATAACTTGAAAATAACTCCAATCTGGCGGCACCATCTCTTTTAACAAATCCATCATATTAGGAAAACCAACTACTAGTTTTGAAAATGATGCGTCGACCTGCATACTACTTCCCCACAACAGTAAAATGACTAGGATTAACGTTAACATATGTTTTAACTTACTCGGCGGCTTCGGTATCGATTTCGAATATATCGTCACGTCATTCATTTAACTGCCACCTCTAACAATTCGCTTTTCTGCGCTACGTCACCATAAATTTCAGCAAATTTTTCATCCGTTGCCTCTTCTACTAGGCCATCAAAAACAATTTCACCTGCATGTAATCCAATAATGCGTGTCGCATATTGCCTAGCTAAATCAATAGAATGTAAGTTTACAATTGTTGTAATTCCAAAATCTTCATTAATTTTTTTCAAATCATCTAATACTTGCTTTGTTGTTAGTGGATCTAACGACGCAACAGGTTCATCTGCTAATATGATTTTTGCTTCTTGCGCCAACGCTCTAGCAATGGACACACGTTGTTGTTGTCCTCCTGATAATTCATCAGCCCGCGCATATGCTTTTTCTAAAATATTTACCCTTTTTAACGATTGAAAGGCAAGGTCCAAATCTTCTTTCGGAAATAGGCCTAACGTTGTACGTAATGTCGAATGATACCCGACACGGCCAGCTAATACGTTCTTTAATACCGTTGATCGCTTTACAAGATTAAAACTTTGAAAAATCATACCAATATCCCGGCGCATGCGGCGTAATCCCTTTCCTTTTGCAGCAGTAATTGACTCACCTTCAATCATGATTTCGCCTTCTGTAATCTCATGAAGACGATTTACTGATCTTAAAAGTGTAGACTTTCCAGCTCCGGACAGCCCTACCATTACAACAAACTCACCTTTTTGAATTTTCAAGTTTATATGATTCAATCCTTTTGTACCATTTGGATACACTTTGGAAACATTTCGAAACTCTATCACACATCTTACCTACCTTCTATAAATTCAAAACGGCAAACTAACTGAAAACATACCTTTCCAGTTAGCTTCCATTTCCATATGTATTATTGCGTTTTTACTTTCTTCCCATATTCACGAACGATATCAAATTTACTATCATCAGATTTAACATATCCTTCATGTGAATATACTTCTTTAATGATTTTGTGACCTTCCTCATTCTTTCCAATTTCAATGAAAGCATCCTGTAATTTCTTGCTCCACTCTTCATCTAAATCCGAACGTACCGAAATCGTATCGTTTGGAATTTTCTCCGTAAATTTCACTATTTTCGTTTGATCGAATATATTCGGATAATCTTTTTTTACAATATTACGAGCATCTTGGAATACAACAGCTGCGTCTACATCACCATTTAAAAGAGCAATAAGCGACTGATCGTGACCTTTTAATGTAACAGGTTTCACATCTTTTAACGGATCAACGCCCTCTTTTAATAGTACAGCCGCAGGCCACACATACCCCGCTGATGACGTTACATCTTGATAACCAATTTTTTTACCTTTTAAATCTTTTACACTATTAATATTTGAATCTTTCTTAACAACAAATTCAGACTTATAAAAGTCTACTAAATCCTTTGTAGGAGCTCCCGTTTCATCATCTACTCCAAAACGTTGTGCTTGTAAAATTACGTTTGCAGCCTTTTTCTCATGTGCTAGCACATACGCTGTTGGAGGTAAAAAACCTACATCTACTTGCTTAGATGCCATCGCTTCTACAATTGTATTGTAATTCGTCGAAATACTAACTTTTACTGGAATATTTAACTTATCACTTAATAGCTTCTCAAGTGGTTTTGCCTTCGCCTCTAACGTATCTGCATTTTGAGAAGGAACAAATTGAACATTTAAAGTCTTCGGTACATACCCTTTTTTCGTATCTTCATTTTTACTTGCGCTTGATTCCTTCGTTCCACAGCCACTTAATAAACCCGCTGCTAATACAACTGTTGTACTCATTGCAAAAACTTTTTTCAACATATTAATGCCTCCATTTTTGTTGTTATAAAATAACCTTCCGTAAACATGAAGAAATATATCACACAATTTCACGAATAATTGTTTATTTACAGAATCTTTACACATTCTATACACTCACATTAAAATTCTCTTCCTATATTTGATATGCTTAATTAGTAGATAACAATAGAAAAGGTGAATGATATTGAATCAAAATCAAATTGTAACTTTAAACATCTTATTAACAAGTGATATACATGGTACCGTTTATCCAATTCACTATCAAGATAACTCCAAAGCTGAAATTGGTTTAGCTAAAATTTCTACTCTTATAAAAAAAGAACGTTCCGAAAATAGAAACGTCCTATTAATTGATAATGGTGACTTCATACAAGGAACACCCTTTACTTATCATTACGCTACATATGAAAAAGATAAGAAAAACCCAATGTCATTAATAGCAAACTATTTACGTTATGACGCTGCAGTGATTGGGAATCATGAATTTAATTATGGACTGGACGTATTAAATCATGCTATTTCTACTGCCAACTTCCCGTATTTATCAGCAAATATTTTAGATAAAAACAGCAAAGAATCTTATTTCGGAAAACCATATATAATAAAACAGATTGAATCAAATATAAAAATTGCTATTTTAGGGATGACAACGCATTACATTCCAAATTGGGAACAACCCCATCACATTAAAGACTTACAATTTGAAGATGCGTTAGAAACAACAAAAAATTGGGTTTCTTACATTCGCGAACACGAGAAACCAGATTTACTGGTCGTAGCGTATCATGGGGGATTTGAACGCGATTTACAAACTGGAGAACCGACTGAAGTTTTAACAGGTGAAAACCAAGGGTATGCAATGTGTCATGAAATTGAAGGCATAGATATTTTATTAACAGGCCATCAGCACCGAAAAATTGCTCAAACAGTGGGTAATGATGTAACAATTTTACAGACTGGATGTAATGGACATTCAGTTGGAAAAGTAACTATAACATTTGAAAAAATGAAACAAGAGTGGGTAAAAAAAGAGAGTTATTCAGAACTATTGGCTGTGCAAGAAATCGAGGCAGATCCAGATGTTCTTTACTTGGTAGCCGATTATGAAGAGAAAACACAAAAATGGCTTGATCAACCTATTGGAATCATCCACGGTGACATGCAAATTTCAGATGCTATGCAAACTCGTTTGAAAGACCATCCTTTTATTGAATTCATAAATAAAATACAGATGGATATTGCTAATGTTTCCATTTCTTGTACAAGCCTATTCCATAATACATCTCCAGGTTTCCCGGAACATGTAACAATGCGTGACATCGTTTCTAATTATATTTATCCAAATACATTAAAAGTAATTAGAATAACTGGCTCAGATATAAAAGATGCTCTCGAACTCTCTGCTTCTTATTTCACATTAAAAGAAGATGGATCTATCATCGTAAACCCTACCTTTATAGAACCAAAGCCGCAACACTATAATTACGATATGTGGGAAGGAATTTCGTACGTATTAAACATTTCAAAACCAATTGGCGCAAGAGTAGAATCTTTACAACATAAAGGCACTCCTCTTAATATGAACGAAGAATATGACGTCGTTATGAATAATTATCGCGCAAGCGGCGGAGGGAACTTCTTTATGTTTCAAAATAAGCCCGTAATAAAAGACATACCAACAAATATGTCTGAACTTATCGCTAACTATATATTGAAACATAAAAAGATAGAAGCAACCGTTAATAACAACTGGGAAGTTATTAAATAAATAAAAAAGATGGGCTTCGCCCATCTTTTAGTTTAATTTTGC
Source organism: Bacillus cereus group sp. BfR-BA-01408 (assembly GCF_022663305.1). Taxonomy (NCBI): domain Bacteria; kingdom Bacillati; phylum Bacillota; class Bacilli; order Caryophanales; family Bacillaceae; genus Bacillus; species Bacillus cereus group sp. BfR-BA-01408. Next base: position 13,285 of record NZ_JAKUFF010000064.1, read on the forward strand.
ATTATCTTGCTTTTTTAAAGCTTTTAATTTCGCCGGTGTAACATCAGTACCTTGTTCGTTAACAACTTTAATTCCTTTTAGTTCGTTTAACATATTTTGACGAAATCCTTTTAAATATTGTTCACGTAGCGATTGACGCTCACGTTGTTCTTCTTCAGTTAAACCTTCAGCTTTTGCTTTTTTCGCTAAGAAGTTAATGCGTTCAACGAGTTCGTGACTAAGCATCTCGAATCCCCCTTCTACTCAAAACTGATTATTATCATACAATAGTTACTCTTCTTTATCAAGCAATTGCTTTGTATACTCTACATATCTACGATGTACCGTCGCTTTTGAAACATTATGACCAAAGCCACGTAGTGTTGCTGCAATTTCTTCGAAAGTAAGTTCACTCTTACGCAAACGTACAATTTCCTCAATTGGCACTTCTTTCTTCTCTCGTCCTACACTTAAATGACGATTCTTTAAATTATTTTCTGGACGATAGCCTTTTTCTACTGCTCGTTGCATACCACGTTTAATTTTTAAATTATGAATCTTTCTTTGATACTCTTCAACAATACCAATAATATCTAATACCATTGAATCAGAATCCGACAATTGCAATTCACCATTATGTGTATGCGTATATACTTTTATTCCTTCTTTATGTAAACAGTGCATTAACGCAATCTTTGCATTCCCCCTACCAAGGCGCGTTTCATCTTGTATAAGTAGCACATCAATTTGTTCGTCTCGAATTGTATCTAGCACTTCTAATATGCCGTCACGTTCAATTGTATAGCCACTAGCCTGTTCCTCAATCACCTTAGTAACATTCATTTGATAGCGCTCCGCTAAATGCAATAATTCATCTTTTTGACGTAATAATGATGTTTCTTGTGCTTCTTTTGTTGTACTCACACGCGCATAAATAATTGCATTCATTATGAACCCCTCTTTCTCACTATAATTTCCCTTTAGTGTAACATAAATTCGCCTTTTGTTCGAACTTATGTTTGTATAATGTTTTTTCACATGTTATACTTATTAATAAGAAAAATGAAAGAAAACGAGGTGTTAGAAAACATGGAAAAGTTAACGAAACGCCAGCAAGACATTCTCGACTTTATTAAGCTAAAAGTACAAGAAAAAGGATATCCACCTTCCGTACGTGAAATTGGTCAAGCAGTCGGCCTCGCTTCTAGTTCTACAGTGCACGGACATTTATCAAGATTAGAAGAAAAAGGATACATTCGACGCGATCCAACAAAACCACGCGCAATTGAAATTTTAGGTGAAGACCGAATGGATACAGAAACACAATCTGTTATTCAAGTTCCAATTGTCGGGAAAGTTACTGCTGGATTACCAATTACAGCAGTCGAAAGCGTTGAGGAACACTTCCCTCTTCCAGCTAGCATTGTCGCAGGAGCAGATCAAGTGTTTATGTTACGTATTTCTGGAGATAGTATGATTGAAGCTGGTATTTTCGATGGAGATTTAGTTGTTGTTCGCCAACAACAGTCTGCATATAATGGTGAAATTGTAGTCGCTTTAACAGAAGATAATGAAGCAACTGTTAAACGTTTCTATAAAGAAAAAGACCATTTCCGTCTACAACCGGAAAACTCTTCATTAGAACCTATCATTTTAAAGCAAGTGTCCGTTATCGGTAAAGTAATTGGCGTATATCGTGATTTACATTAAGAATATAAAAGAAGATAATTACCTTATTTATATACGGTAATTATCTTCTTTTTTGTATTTTGATAGATTTTCATACATTCTATTTCTTATGAACGCGTTTCAATCGTCACATCGCCCGCAGCTGTTTTACCGCTAATCTTTTTACTCCCATTACCAATCGTTACGTCTTTATTTTCTTCATTAAAAATTGTTACATCCCCGGCAGCACTTTGCCCAGTAATTACCGCATCTTTTGGTTTTTCCGATAAAGTAATATTTATATCTCCCGCAGTTGAACTTGCTTCTAGATTATACATAGAATCATGATCTAGAATATTTATTTCCCCACTGGTCGTTTTTGCAGTCACTTTCCCTATTACTTTTTTAAAGTTTACTTCACCAGCTTTTGTAGATCCCTCCACATTCTTAGCCGTTACATGTTTCAAATCCACTTCTCCAGTAAGTGTTCTAGCACTTACACGTTCACTTTTCACATCACTTATTTCAATTTGTCCAGCAGATGAATTTACTTTTACATCTTGGTAAGAGCGTTCAGGCACAAGGAGAGTCAATGTAGACGTTTGAAACCTAAAATCGTAAAAAGAAAAATTAAATGAAGCATCTTTTTCTCTTTCCCCAATGATTTTTAATGTGTCACCATCTTCAGTAATACGAATCTCTTGTTTACGCGCATCTCCTGATTGCTTTACATAAAAAGAAGCGTCAGGAGATTTTTGGACAACAATATCCCCGATATCTAACTTAACTTCTATATTTTTTAGTGTTTCATTTTTAATTTTATCTTCTTTGTTTCCTTCTTCTGCAGCTTGCACTGCTTTTTCATATGTTTGTGAAATCCCAATTACTCCAATAATGATACAAGCGATTGCTGCTAACAAGATTTTTTTCATCATCTACTCCCCTTTTATCATTTTGAAGTTCCATATTACATAACGTACGCAAAGCTTTTTAAACCACTTCGTACTATAATAAGCGATTATACATAACAACAAACCTACTCCAACAAAAGTTATACTAACGAATAAATCTAACCATATAAAAGTACCCATAAATACTTTTCCAATTACGAAAAATGGTGTCACTACACTAGCAATCCCACCGACCCAAAAAGAAAATATAAAAGCAATAATTGCAGCTAACGGGCCTAACACAATAACGAAATTAAACAAACTAAGTCCAATCGCCGCCATGACAGCTCTTGTCACATTTGAAGTTGATGGATCTTTTTTCATTTCATCGAAACGATACATCGCAAGCAATTCTTTTGCAATTACTTTCGGAGAGCCAAGCCCCTTTATTATTTCCGATTCAGTTTTTCCCTCTTCTATCCCAAACTGAAAATGCTCTTCATAATCAAATAAAATATCTTTTCTCTCTTCGTCCGGTAACTTTCTAAGGTGACTTGATAATTCCTTAAGAAACTGTTCTTTACTCATCCCATTCCACCCCTTCAATAATTTCTTGTACACCTTTCGCAAAATCATGCCACTCTGTTACTAACACATTCAGTTGCGTTTCCCCTTGCTCAGTTAGTTGATAATATTTGCGAGGTGGTCCTTCCGTAGATTCTTTTAAATACGTTTGAAAATATCCTTCCTTCGTTAAACGGCGTAATAAAGGATATACTGACCCTTCCGATATTAAAAATTTATTTGAGATTTGCTGAACAAGTTCATAACCGTAACAATCCTTACGTTTCACAAGTGCCAGTACACACAGTTCTAACACACCTTTTTTAAACTGAACGTTCAAGTGCAATCCCCCTTTCTCATTTCAGTACTGTTCAATACACGGTACCTTCCTTATCCATAATATACCACTTAGTACTATTTATTGCAAGGTACTATATTTTTAAACACTCGAACTTTAGTATTAAACATATTCAATACCGAACACAACATATCATACAATTTTTTAAACCCATAGATATTACGCATGTTACTTTTACTTATCCACCCTTTTGGAACACAAAGTAATTCGAATTTCACCACGTTACATTAAAGATATGGAATAGAAATTCAAATACCGTCATATTTTTTCAGGCATCTATTCAATTCATTTCAACTAACACCTATATTGTCGACAAATAAAAAAGCCCCGATACCGTAGTATCAGGGCTTCCTCACCTCTTAGTATAGAGACATATATTGATCGCGTTCCCATTGGTGAACTTGCGTGCGGAAGATATCCCACTCAATTTCCTTCGCTTCGATGAAGTGCTCAAGTAAGTGATCTCCTAATGCGTTACTAATTACTTCATTAGATTGTAATGTAACTAAAGCTTGCGCTAATGTTGCCGGTAAATCAACGATACCTGCTTCTTCGCGCTCTTCTTTTGTCATTACGTAGATGTTACGATCTACTGCAGCTGGTGGAGTTAATTTGTTTTTAATTCCATCAAGACCTGCTGCTAATAATGTTGCCATTACTAAATATGGGTTTGCAGCTGGGTCAACACTACGTACTTCTACGCGTGTGCTAATACCACGAGATGCAGGGATACGTACTAATGGACTACGGTTTTGTGCAGACCATGCTACGTAACAAGGAGCTTCGTATCCAGGTACTAAACGCTTGTAAGAGTTTACAGTTGGGTTTGCTACCGCTGTAAATGCTGGTGCGTGTTTTAAAATACCTGCGATGAAGTGACGAGCGTCATCACTTAATTGTAAGTCACCGTTTTGATCATAGAATACGTTCTCACCATTTTTGAATAGTGATAAGTTACAGTGCATACCTGAACCGTTCACACCGTATAATGGTTTTGGCATAAATGTTGCGTGTAAACCGTGTTTACGAGCAATTGTTTTTACAACAAGTTTGAATGTTTGAATGTCATCACATGAACGAATTGCATTTGCATATTTGAAGTCAATTTCGTGCTGCCCTGGAGCAACCTCATGGTGAGACGCTTCAATTTCAAAGCCCATTTCTTCAAGTTCAAGAACGATATCACGACGACAGTTTTCCCCTAGATCCATCGGCGCAAGGTCGAAGTATCCACCGTTATCGTTTAATTCTAATGTTGGATTTCCTTTTTCATCTACTTTGAATAGGAAGAATTCCGGCTCTGGTCCAAGATTGAAATCTGAGAATCCTAAAGCTTCCATTTCTTTTAATACACGTTTTAAATTGTTACGTGGATCCCCTTCAAATGGAGTGCCATCTGCATTGTAAATATCACAGATTAATCGAGCTACTTTACCTTTTTCAGCTGTCCAAGGGAAAATCACCCAAGTATCTAAGTCTGGATATAAGTACATATCAGATTCTTCAATACGTACGAAACCTTCAATAGAAGATCCATCAAACATCATTTTGTTATCAAGAGCTTTTGTTAATTGGCTCACTGGAATTTCTACGTTTTTAATTACCCCTAAAAGGTCCGTAAATTGTAAACGGATATACTTTACATTCTCTTCTTTCGCCAAACGGAAAATATCTTCTTTTGTGTACCTAGCCATTATAAATTCCTCCTTAGTCCCTCTAAACACCTTCAGAATCAGTTCTCTTTAGTGAAAAAATCTTGAAATATCACCTTGTCGCAATGAAGTTCGATTAAATCTACCTGTATGTTGTAGTTCATCTCGAAGTATTTTGCGAAGCTCAGTTTTTGAAATTTCTTTCGTTTCTTCTTTTACTTTCACTGCTTCTGTTTGATTTTCTTTCATTAGTAACACTTGTTTAATACCAGCCATATTCAAGCCTTGATCTAATAAATCTTTAATCTCTAACAACTTATCTACATCGTTAAATGAGAATAATCTACGATTCCCCTTTGTACGGGTTGGAGAAACAAGATTATGCTCTTCATAGTAGCGAATTTGACGTGCAGACAATTGTGTTAAATCCATAACAATACCAATAGGAAACAGCGGGGCAGAACGTCTATCTTCTTTCATTGCTTCAGTTCCTCCTTCGCCTTAACTGCTTCTCATTTTATACCATGTTATGTTTGGTGTCAATAGATGTTAGCTTTTCTTACATGATTTTTTTATAAATTTTTTCATTCTTTTTTCTAATGAAATAAATCATTACTTTCACACGAAAAAAAGCTGTCAAAATTGACAGCTTCCCTTTAAGAAATTGTTAATAATTCTTTTTCAATTAATGCATCAATTGCAGAACAAATCGCAATCTTCACATGCGAATAAGTTAGCCCACCTTGTACGTAAGCAACATAAGGCGGACGAATTGGACCATCAGCTGACAATTCAATACTTGCACCTTGAATAAACGTTCCCGCAGCCATAATTACATCATCTTCATACCCCGGCATATAATTGGCATATGGAGTGAAGTGAGAGTTAATCGGAGATGCATATTGAATTGCTTGGCAGAATGCAATCATGCGATCTTTGTCATCAAATTGAACAGATTGAATTAAATCCGTTCTTGGTGCATTCCACGCTGGTGATGTATTCATTCCTAACTTTTCTAAAAATGCAGCTGTAAAAATCGCACCTTTTAGCGCTTGTCCTGCTACATGCGGCGCTAAGAAGAAACCTTGATACATTTCTTGCAGACTGTATAAAGATGCCCCTGCTTCCGCACCGATTCCTGGAGATGTTAAACGATATGCACACGCTTCAACATACTGTTCTTTACCAACAATGTAACCACCAGTTTTAACAATTCCCCCACCCGGGTTTTTAATAAGCGAACCTGCCATTAAATCTGCACCAACATGACATGGCTCTTGCTCTTCAATAAACTCGCCATAACAGTTATCTACAAACACGACAACATCTGGTTTAATTTCCTTAACAAACGCTATCATCTCTTTAATTTGAGAAATAGTAAACGACGGACGAGTAGCATAACCTTTTGAACGTTGAATTCCAATCATCTTCGTATTACTATGAATGGCAGCTGCAACAGCTCTAAAATCAACTAGCCCCTCTTCAGTAAGCGGAACTGCATTATAACCAATATTATATTCTTTGAATGATCCTACACCTTTTCCACGTACACCAACAATTTCTTCTAACGTATCATACGGCTTACCCGTGATGTACAATAACTCATCTCCCGGACGTAAAATACCGAATAGCGCTGTTGAAATTGCGTGAGTACCTGAAATGATTTGCGGACGAACAAGACCAGCTTCCGCTCCAAATACATCTGCATACACTTTTTCTAACGTATCACGACCAATATCATCATAACCGTAACCTGTCGTCGGAATAAAATGTGAATCACTAATTTTATGTTTACGGAAACTTTCTAACACACGAAACTGATTACTTTCAATTACTTCATCCGCACGTTTATGTACTTCTGTAATTTGACTCTCTACTTCTTTTACGATTGGAGCAATTTTTTCTCCATTTTTCAAACGATCAAACATTTTTATTTTCTCCTTCTTCCACTAAAAATCTCTTTAATTGTACATTAAGCGATGAATGAGCAAAAATATACCCCGCGCAATCATATACAAATTTCTCTTCCAAAAACTCCATTTTCGTTAATAGCGTCTCTGTCTTTAATAGAGTTAATAACTTACCTTCACTCGGAGGAATTTTCACTTGATAACAATTCATTTCTTCCTTCATTTTCGTTTCTATCGCTTCTTTTATATGTAATAGATCATTTTCTTCAAAAGCACTAGTCATTAAGAAGTCACTTTTCGGAAACGGAATAAAGTTTTGATGTAATTCATCTTTTTTATTATATAACGTAATAATAGGAATATGATTGATTTCGAGTTCTGACAATAATTGTTTTACTGTTTTCTCATGCCCTACATAATTCGGATCTGCAGAATCCACAACATGTAAAATAACATCCGCTTCACCAGCTTCTTCTAATGTCGAGCGGAATGCAGCAATTAATGATGTAGGTAAATCTTGTATAAAACCAACCGTATCAGTTAGTAATACTGTATAACCAGAAGGTAACGGCATCTTCCTTGTTGTCGGGTCTAGCGTTGCAAACAACAAGTTCTCTTCAAATGTATCGGCTTCCGTTAATCTATTAAACAACGTAGATTTCCCTGCATTTGTATATCCTATTAACGAAACTTGAAATACTTTATTATCTTTTCTTCTCTCACGATATCTTTTTCGATGTTCTACAACAACTGCAAGTTGTTTCTTTATTTCATCAATCCGTGATCGGATATGACGACGATCCGTCTCAAGTTTCGTTTCACCCGGCCCTCTCGTTCCAATACCACCACCAAGACGTGATAAAGACAATCCTTGCCCCATAAGACGCGGCATTGTATATTGCAACTGAGCTAATTCAACTTGAAGCTTCCCTTCTCTCGACTTCGCACGTTGCGCAAAAATATCTAATATAAGTTGCGTTCGATCAATTACCCTCGCATCTAATACTGAGGATAAATTCCGAATTTGACTCGGTGTTAATTCGTTATTAAATACGATAACATCCGGTTCTAATTCTTCAGTTAACATTGTAAGCTCTTCTAATTTGCCTTTACCTATATAAGTCGCCGGATGAAACTTCGGTCGTTTTTGCGTTGTAGACACTAACAATTCTGCTCGTGCAGTTTTCGCTAATGATGCAAGTTCTTTCATGGAATGCATAAATTTTTCATCATCATCTTGCGGCAATTGACAGCCCACTAATATGACTTTCTCTTTTTCTTCCATCAAATATGTTCACTCATCCTTTTCGAAATTTAAACCTTCTAATATAATAGCAGAGGAAGCACATTTCATCTAGTTAGCGGGGGAGAAAATTCATGGCATGGGAGATTTTTAGCATCATAGGCACAATCGCTTTCGCATTAAGCGGGGCTATTGTTGCAATGGAAGAGGATTATGATATTTTCGGGGTGTATATTTTAGGAATGGCAACCGCATTTGGGGGAGGTGCCCTTCGTAATTTATTAATCGGTTATCCGATTGTCGCGTTTTGGCAACAAGACATGTTATTCCAAATCGCACTTTTATCAATGACGATTATTTTTCTTTTTCCAAATAAATTAATTAGACACTGGAAAAAGTGGGAAAACATCACTGATGCTATCGGCTTATCAGCATTTGCCGTACAAGGGGCATTATACGCTCAAAAATTAAATTTACCAATTAGCGCTACAATCGTAGCAGCCGTTTTAACTGGCATTGGAGGCGGTATTATCCGCGATCTTTTAGCCCGTAGAAAACCTCTCGTTCTTCGAGCTGATGTATATGCTTTTTGGACGATTCTGGCAGGTTTCTTAATTGGCGCTCAAATTATTGTTAGCGATTGGGCTCTATACACCTTATTCATTTTAATTGTTTGCTTCCGCATGGTTTCTATTCATTACAAATGGCATTTACCGCATAGACGCATCGACACAAACGAACGTTCAATGCATAAATAGCAATCCAACCTCTTTACAAATCGTAAAGGGGTTTTTCTTTTCTAATGAGTTTTTCTTTACAGAATGTTTATACTAATCCTCAAAGCGAGGTGAATACAAATGACAAACCATGTGAATAAAGGGGCTCAAAAAAGCTCAGTAGGTCAAATTGGACACGACCCTAATTCCGCACACGAAAAAAGTGCTAAAATGGAACGATTCCATAAATCTTATCAAGAAAAAGCAAAAAAGTAATAGAAGCACTTATACAGAAAAACAGACGCACAGTTTACGTACTGTGCGTCTCCTCTTCAAGCATCAAATCACTGCTTGATATTCCAATCAAATCATATTTATCATATGCATCCTCTTGTAACAACCGCATAGCTTGTGTACGAATCGATTTTTCAACAATATTCCGGACATATCGTCCATTACTAAAGGATGTAATTTGCGATGAGTACTTTACAGCATGTAAATGATCTCTAAATTTCCATTCAGCCTCTTTCGATAACTGATATTCACGTTCTTCATACATCCTCTTCCCTATTTCTAACAACTGATTTACTGAGTAGTCCGCAAACTCAATTATAAATGGAAAACGAGATTGCAGTCCTGGATTCAATGAAAGAAAGTGATTCATCTCTCTTGAATATCCAGCTAAAATCAATACAAAACCGTGTTGTTTATCTTCCATATGTTTTACGAGCGTATCAATTGCTTCTTTTCCAAAATCTTTTTCTCCCCCTCGGGCTAATGAATATGCCTCATCAATAAACAAAATTCCTCCCATTGCTTTTTTTATTAAATCTCTTGTTTTTTGAGCTGTATGACCGATGTACTCTCCTACAAGATCCGCACGTTCAGCTTCAACTAAGTGCCCTTTTGATAGAATATTCATCTCAAATAATAATTTCCCTATCATTCTAGCAACAGTTGTCTTCCCTGTACCTGGATTCCCTTTAAATAACATATGAAGTACTTGTTTCTCAGACTTCAATCCTATTCCTTGTCTTTTTTTATTCACATAAATCCAAGCATATATTTCTTTTATTATCTTTTTTATATCATCCATCCCAACGAGTTTTCCCATCTCTTCTTCAATTCTTTGCAGCATCTCATGTTTCGTAGTAGTTTCACTTGAAATTACTGTTTTATTTTCTGCAGCCGGTAAAGAAATTTTCTTTCGATGATTTAACACAATGTTAATTTGATTATTATTTTTCTTTCGCATCGATTGTTCCATACAATCACCTCATTTTATCCACTCACCAAATATTATTATTCTTGTCTCCTTTGCAAATGACTATTTTCAGAAAAGTTTGCTATAATAAAAGAAATAATGAAGGTGGTGGGACTATGGAGACAACGGAATTCCATGATACAATACAAGCCTTTTCTATTTTTTTATTGAATAAAGGCCGAAAACCTTCAACCATTAAACGTTATGTTTATGACATTGAAGATTTCGGACATTGGTTAGAAAAAAACAAAAAGCTCCCTTCCAGTAATATATGGGCTACACTTTGTACAAAAGACTACGAAGATTACTTTTCCGACTTAAAAAAGAATCGACATTACTCAGAGAAAACGATGCACCGTGTATTCATTGTATTAAATAGAATGCATCACTTTCTAAATATTCCTAACCCATTAAAGAACATGGAAATGTCTATTCAACCAGACCGCACACTCCGCAATGAAGATTTCATTTCATCTGATGAAGAAAAAAGATTAAAACATATAGTCACTTCATTAGAAGGACTTTCAGAAAAACAACGTCCTGTACGCCCTTTATTGATGGATCGTAATATCGCTATTTTAAATTTATTAATTGACTATGGATTATCCTTACAGGAACTTACAGCATTAACTATGCATCACGTCCACTTTGAAACTAACACGTTATCTATACCTGCAACCGCAGGAGTAGAAAGAACAATTACATTAACTAGCGAAGACAAAAAACAACTATATACTTATTACAAAAGTATCCCTGAACCCGTTCGTCCAAAATATCATAGTAATGATCCATTATTTGTCGCATTCGATTTTAATCGCGGAACATACAGATGGGTATACGAAAATGATGCACCAAAGGGATTAACAGAAATCGCTATCCAAAAAATGATTCGCCTTGAAGTATCCAGAGCTAATTTACGCAAAGGAATCTCAGGACAACACTTTCGTAACACCTATATTTTAAACTTAATAAAAAAAGAAACTCCGGAGTCAGAAATTATAAAGCTAGCTGGCTTCAAGTCAAAGATTTCACTAAAACGATATTATCAATACGCAGAAAATAGAAAAAACGCCTTATGATAAGGCGTTTTTTCTATTTTTTCTTCAAACAAACGATTTTACTATGACCATTTAACTAATTTTTGCATCTACTATGATGAGTTTCGTTCATATCCTCATGAGAAAGGAGAGATTTAATGTCTCATTATAACGACAGTCAGAACAAATTCTCCAAACCATGCTTTCCAAGTAGCGCTGGACGAATTCCAAATACTCCATCAATCCCAGTTACTAAAGCACAACTTAGAACATTCCGCGCAATCATTATCGATTTAACAAAAATAATCCCAAAACTTTTCGCAAATCCATCTCCCCAAAATATTGAAGATCTAATTGATACATTGAACCTACTAAGTAAATTTATTTGTTCACTAGATGCTACTTCCTCCCTGAAAGCACAAGGGTTAGCTATTATTAAAAACTTAATAACTATATTAAAAAATCCAACTTTCGTAGCAAGCGCTGTATTTATCGAGCTTCAAAATCTAATTAATTTTTTACTATCCATTACAAAACTATTCCGAATTGACCCTTGCACACTTCAAGAGCTTCTTAAATTAATCGCAGCATTACAAACCGCTCTAGTTAATTCTGCTTCATTCATTCAAGGACCTACTGGACCTACTGGGCCAGCAGGTGCTACGGGCGCTAC
>NZ_JAKUFF010000065.1:0-24144 GCF_022663305.1 Bacillus cereus group sp. BfR-BA-01408
AGAGCGCACGCCAAAACCAGAAGTTTTTGATCCAGCTGCTGGTTTAATAAATCCACCGATGTTTGTATCGTGTGGTGTTGGGGCCGCTTGAGCTGTTTGAGCAGATGTAGCAGCTTGTTTACGAGCTTCTTCCGCCTTGCGAGCTTCCTCGGCTTTACGAGCTTCTTCTGCGCGTTTTTCTTCTTCAATTGCCTTTTGAACAGCTTGACGCTGATTTTCTAAAATGCCTTTAGATTCTTCTAATCCTTCAATCTCTGAATCTACTTTTGCTACTTTCGTATGTAGATCGCTAATAAGAGTTTGTTGCTGTTGTTGGTTGTTTTGTAATTCTTGTTGTTTTTGTTCTAATTTTTGCTCGGATTCTTTCAGTTGTTGCTCTTTTTTTTCAACAGCCTCTTTTTCTTTCGTCACAGCATCTTGGTCATTTGTTTGTTTTTTCACAATATCAGTATCGTTGTTTAAAATTAAACTGACAGAGTACATATTATCAACAAGATCAGCAATGTTTGCAGAATTTGTTAATACTTCCGTAATGATATTTGTGCGAGGTTTTTCTTGCATAGATTGCAGTCGTTGCTTAATAACTTCCTGACGTGTATCTATGTTTGTTTGTAATTGCTCTATATGTTTCTTTTTTTCAGTAATTACTTGTTGTGTTTTACTAATTTCTTTTTTTGTATCGTTTAATTCAGCTTCGTTTTTATTAATAGAAGTAGTTAAATCGTCGATTTTCTTTTGTAATTCTTGAATTTCTTTTTCTATTTGTTCTTTCTCGGCTGATTTATTTTGTAAGTCATTTTGTTTTCCTTCTAATTCAGATTGAATATTAGATAATTTATCTTGATTCGTTTCAGCGTATGCGGGTGAAAGTAACGGGGAAGCGAAAATCGTTCCTGCTGCTAAAACGCTGAACGCTACAAATTTCTTTTTCATGGTTGTCTGGCTCCTTTCCCTATGAATGTTATATATCATAAGAAGAAGAGTGTCTATCGTTGTAACCATAATGTAAAGAAAATTTTATAAAATTACTAAGTTTTGTCGGAATTTATCATTTTTCAGCGATAAATTTCACTGCAGATGTATTTTTTATATTTGTGTAACAAGGGTGTATTTTTAGAGTTTCTTGTAAAATAAAGGGAAAAGTGAAATTGTTTTATGTAGTGAAATATTAGTTATACATTTAATAAAACACTGGTAAGGAATCGTTCTCATGTTAGGTTTTCTGACATGGGTTTTATTTTTGTCAAGAAAATTATTTGCGTTCGGGCAAACTTATTTTGTTGTCAGATTTTAAATTTTGATTTATGATTTTTAACAGGGACAAAATGTAGTGAATTGTCGAATAATATGTAATACTCTTAATTTCAAGTTTTATAGAGATAGATAGAATGAGAGATAGAGTGACACATCGAAGAGGGGGTTACAACAAATATGAAAAGAATAGGACTTGCATGGCAAATTTTAATTGGTCTTGCGCTAGGTATTGCAGTTGGGGCGATTTTCTTTGGCAATCCGGCAGTGGTGAGTTATTTACAACCAATTGGTGATATTTTTATCCGATTAATTAAAATGATCGTTGTACCGATTGTTGTAGCGAGTATTGTTGTTGGGGTTGCTGGTGTTGGCGATGTTAAAAAATTAGGTCGACTAGGCGGAAAAACAATTATTTACTTTGAAATTATTACAACAATTGCAATTATTGTCGGTCTATTAATTGCGAATATTTTCCAACCGGGAAAAGGCGTGAATATGGAGCAGTTAACAAAGACAGATATTTCGAAATATACACATACGACAGAGCAAGTACAAAGTCATTCGTTTGCAGATACATTTGTAAATATTGTTCCAACAAACATTGTAAAGTCATTAGCTGACGGAGATATGCTTGCTATTATATTCTTCTCTGTATTATTTGGTTTAGGTGTAGCGGCAATTGGTGAAAGAGGAAGACCGGTTCTTCAATTTTTCCAAGGTGTAGCTGATGCAATGTTTTACGTAACAAACCAAGTTATGAAATTTGCACCATTTGGTGTATTTGCGTTAATTGGAGTTACAGTTTCTACATTTGGTCTTTCTTCATTAATTCCATTAGGGAAATTATTAATTGTAGTATACGGAGCAATGATTTTCTTCGTTGTAGTCGTATTAGGAATTACAGCGAAAATATTTGGAATTAACATTTTCCAATTCTTTAAGATTTTAAAAGATGAACTGATCTTAGCGTACTCTACAGCAAGTTCAGAAACAGTTTTACCAAAAATCATGGAGAAAATGGAGAAGTTTGGTTGTCCAAAGGCAATTACATCTTTTGTTATTCCGACAGGTTATTCATTTAACTTAGATGGATCAACTTTATATCAAGCAATTGCGGCTATTTTCTTAGCACAAATGTATGGTATTGATTTATCTATTACACAACAAATTACATTATTACTTGTATTAATGCTTACATCAAAAGGTATTGCGGGTGTACCTGGCGTATCATTCGTTGTATTATTAGCGACACTTGGTACAGTAGGTATTCCAGCTGAAGGTTTAGCCTTTATTGCTGGTATTGACCGTATTTTAGATATGGCCCGTACAGCAGTTAACGTTGTAGGTAACTCTTTAGCAGCTGTAGTTATGTCTAAGTGGGAAGGTCAGTATGACGCTGAAAAAGGACAAGCCTACTTGAAAGAAATTTCTAATAAGCAAGCAGCTTAATTATAATTTGAACAAGCTCTCACATAATATGTGGGGGCTTTTCTATATAGAAAGGGAGCAGACGAAATGAAACGTAAATATGGTGACGGTTCTTCGTGGAAGCGACTAATAGAGAGGGATTATACTGTTAAGCAAATAGAAGAAGGAATGCTAGGAATACTGGAAATAAAAAAGGTGAGAGAACCTAGTTGTAAAGAATATGACGGTAAAGAGCTATGTATTGCTGGTAATCAGTATACGTGGATTCAATATTTCATAGATGGGAAAAACTTTGCGATTACAGCTATGTTAGATGATCAGAAAAAATTAGTGCAATATTATATCGATGTGGCGAAAGAATATGAAATAGATGACTGTGGCTTACCATATTTTGATGATTTATATTTAGATGTAGTGTTATTACCGAATGGTAAAATGTATGTACTCGATGAAGATGAGCTAGAGGATGCTTATAAAAGTGGCGATGTTACAAAAGAAGAGTATGAGTTAGCTTGGTACACTACGAAATGGATCATAGCTGCAATAAAAAATAGTGAATTTTATTGGATTTCAATATTGGAAGAAGAAATCAAAAAGTTAAAATGATTATTGTATTCAAATTTTTGTATAATTACCAAAAAAATCTATACAAAAAATAATTGACTTTTGTTTTGTAAGCGAGTAAAGTTAGGGAAGAAATTATTATTAAAAAATAAATATGAAACCTTCTTATAAAGAGAGGCGGAGGGACTGGCCCTACGATGCCTCGGCAGCGGACTCGATTTCAGAGTGCTGTGCCAAATCCAGCAAGCATATGCTTGAAAGATGAGAAGAGCGTTTCTTATAGATGTATAAGACCTCTTCTCGTTGGAAGAGGTCTTTTGTTATTCATTAGAAAAAGGTTGAAACTAGGGAGAGATGGTACTTTGAAAGAAACGAGAGGAAATGGTTTGGCATTATTACCACTTGGGATATTTTTGGCGCTATTTATTGGTTCTGGAATTATTACAGGTGATTTCTATAAATTGCCGATACTTGTAGCAATTTCAATTGCTGTAGGAGTCGCTTTAGCAATGAATCGTAAAGAAAGTTTTCATGTAAAAGTGGAACGATTTGCTAAAGGTGCAGGGAACCCAGACATTATGATTATGGTTCTGATTTTTGTACTGGCAGGAGCATTTTCTGAAACAGCAAAAGGGATGGGTGGCGTTGATTCTACAGTTAACTTAGCGTTATCGATTTTACCACAAGGATTTATCGTAGCTGGCATTTTCGTTATAGGAGCATTTATTTCATTAGCGATGGGAACTTCAATGGGAACAATTGCTGCATTAGCACCAATTGCTGTAGGTATTAGTGGGCAAACTGATATCTCAATTGCACTTACGATGGCTACTGTTGTTGGCGGAGCGATGTTTGGTGATAATTTATCATTTATTTCAGATACAACAATCGCAGCTGTACGTTCACAAGGAACAGAAATGAAAGATAAGTTTAAAACGAACTTTTTAATTGTATTACCAGCAGCTATTACTACAATTGTACTATTAGTAATCATTACTTTAGGAAGCGATACGCAGATTAAAACGCATAGCTTTGACTGGATAAAGATTTTACCGTATGCAGGAGTACTTATTACAGCGCTACTTGGTTGGAATGTACTTATCGTGTTAACTGGTGGAACTGTACTATCTGGGGTTATCGGTCTTTTAGATGGAAGTTATACGTTAGAGAGTTTCTTTAAAAGTGTAACGACTGGAATGGGCGGTATGATGGAGTTAGTATTACTTGCTATTTTAATTGGCGGTATGGTCGAATTGATTCAATATAATGGTGGCATTCAATATTTAATGAATATTTTAACGCGTAACATTCGTTCAAAAAAAGGAGCAGAGTTCGGTATCGCTGGTTTAGTAGGTATGACGAATATGTGTACAGCGAATAATACCATTTCTATTATCTTTACAGGTCCGCTTGCGAAAAACATTGCAGATCAATATGAAATTGATCCTCGTAAATCAGCGAGTGTATTAGATCTTTTCTCGTGCTGTGTGCAAGGGTTAATTCCGTATGGTGCGCAAATGTTAACAGCAGCAGGATTTGCGGCGTTATCTCCAATTGAACTGTTACCATATGCGTTTTATCCAATCTTAGTTGGCGTATGTGGAATCATTTCTATATTAATTGGTTTCCCGAGGTTTTCTAAAGTAGCGGAAAAAAAAGAGTATCATAAAACAGCATAATGAAAATGAAGTGTATGAAAAGTAACGAAAGCCGTACAGAGAACATTCTCTGTACGGCTTTTTATGTGCGGGAAAAGAGTGAATGATCCCATGCTACCGTATGTTTTTACAAAAGGCTGAATGCAACTCGGTCTTAAGTCTGAGTTAAAAACGGTTCTTAAGCTCGTTATGGAAAAAAGAAAAAATAGTTAAGATAAGAGTATCAAATCGAAGGGAGGCAAGCACAAGATGAAACAATTTCTAGCGTTTATCGCGGCTGGTATTTTAGCTTTAATTGCTCTTGGTAGTCTTGCTGGTATTGTAGGATTCGCAATCGGAGCAGGAGTTGTGTACTGGAGCTATAAATCATTTGTGCGAGCACAATCATTTTTTGGAAAGTTAGCTTGGGGTATTGTTGGTTTGATCGGCTTGTCCATCGCCCTTTCTCATTCCCCAGCATTAATCGGTATTGCAGCATTAGTAGTTTTATACTACGGATACCGTGAGTGGAAAAAAGAAAAAGATGTAGTTGTTGATTCTGCTCCAGAAAGTTCTAAACCATATAGCAACTTTGAAGATGAGTGGAACAAGTTAATGAAAAACTAATATAAAATCAATCAAATCAAATTTATAAAGTAGAAGAGAGGAAGATTATAATGAAACAATCTTTATTCGGACGTGTACGCGATGCAATTTTAGCAGATTTTCATAATGTGTTAGATGAGAAAGAAAGAAAAAACCCAATTGCTATGTTAAACCAATATTTACGTGATAGTGAGCGTGAAATAACAAAAATTGAGAAGTTAATTCAGCGTCATAAAACATTAAAATCTAACTTTGCTCGTGAGCTTGAGCAAGCACGTTATTTCGTGAATAAAAGATCTAAGCAAGCGATCATCGCTCAAGAAGCAGGCGAACTACAACTACATGAGCGTGCATTAGAAGAAGTAGCTTATTATGAAGGGCAAGTAACTCGATTAGAAGAAATGTATGCAGGTGTTGTAGAACAAATTGATGAGCTAGAGCGTCGTCTTTCTGAAATGAAAAATAAATTAAAAGAAATGCACGCAAAACGTATGGAATTAATGGCACGTGAAAATATGGCACATGCAAATCGTCGTATGAATACTGCGATGCATAAAATGGATGAAAATAATCCATTCTTACGCTTTGAAGAAATTGAAGATCATATTCGCGACTTAGAAACTCGTATGAACGAGGAGCATGAACGTGACACATTTGATATGAAGATTGCAAAGCTTGAGCGTGAAATGAAAGAAAAGAATGATGTATCGTTAACGAAAGAGTTAACAAAATAATAGTAGTATATTATAAAACAGGCTTATGATATAGTGATAGGAGAAAAGGTGTTGGAAAGCAATGCCTTTTCTTCTATGTATATGTGACAAGAAGGGGGGAGCTGAAATGAAGAAACATTTTTCAAAGACACAATTAATGGGGATGCTCCTCATCATATTTGGATTCGGTCTTTTTCTTGATATGATACTTGGACATTTTGAACCAGGTGGTCTCATTTTTGCATTTATTATGCTTATGTTTGGAAGGCATTATCGTAAAAAGAATCGTTATGTACGGGGAAATGTATTTTTATTTGTCGGTGGTATCGTATTTTTATTCTTCTTATTTTCATCAGCAGCATTTGTTCTTGTCGTATTTGCTTGTTTAGCTTTAATTGGTTATCAATTGATTCAACAAGGGCATCAGCAAAAAGCAATGAAGGTTGAAATTAAAGAAGAAGGGATTATAGACGAAGAGAAGCAAATATATCGTACAGAACCATATTTAAAAAATATGTTTGTAGGCAATGTACGAATGATGGATCATATTTATGAACTTGAGGATATTAATGTTCAATATGGTGCTTGTGATGTGGAAATAGATTTAACAACTGCTATGATTCCAGAAGGAGAAACGGTAATTGTTATTCGGGGTGTCGTTGGTAATATTCGTTTATATGTGCCATATGATATTGAACTGTCTTTAAATCATTCTGTTATTGTCGGACGTGTGCTCTTGCCAGGTCATGAGGAGACAGGGTTTAACCGCAATGTTACATTTAGAACAGAGCAGTATAAAGAGGCTCCTCGTCGTATTAAAATTATTTCTTCGCTTGTCGTAGGCGATACGGAAGTGAGGAAAGTATAATGAAGAAACAAAAAAATATTTCGTGGATGTATATTCGTTATTCTATGTTGTCCTCAGTTAGTATCGCACTCATTTGTACAATTGTATATGTATGGAAAAGCGAGCAACAAGTATATGATTTATTATGGAAGGAATCCATCGCTTCTGTTCCAATTGGCTTGTTTATTATGACTACAAGTTTACTTATCGGGGGGATTGTAGGATATGCAATCGGTTACTATATAGAGCAGCGTATACAAGGATTAAATACGTTTCTATTTGAAGTAGAGCGAGGGAATTTTCCGAGTGATGTTTCGTTTACTGCAGATGATGAATTTCATGAAGTGGAACGAAAAGTAATCGGTCTGGCTCGTCGATTAGAGGAGCAAGCTGGACTCTTTCAAAAGGTAACGAATGAACGAGCTCATTGGAATGAAGAGATGAGACAAGAAGCGATTTCCCAAGAAAGGCATCGATTGGCGAGGGAGCTGCATGATTCTGTAAGTCAGCAGCTTTTTGCAATGTCGATGATGATGTCGGCTATTAATGAACAAGTAGCTGAATTTCCAGAAACGACGAAAAAGCAGTTACAGCTCGTTGAAAATATGGTTGTAAATGCACAGTCAGAAATGAGAGCATTGCTTCTTCATTTACGCCCAGTACAGTTAGAAGGTAAGAAACTAACAGAAGGTATAGAAGAATTATTAACAGAACTATCTAGAAAGCAACATATGAAAATTGAATGGTTAATTGAACCGATTCAATTAAAAAAAGGTGTAGAAGATCACTTATTCCGCATTGTACAAGAGGCGCTATCTAACACTTTACGTCATGCGAAGGCAAAGAAAACGGAAGTGCGTCTTCGAAAAATTGATCAATATGCAATATTGAAAATTATTGATGATGGTGTAGGTTTTAAAGTAGGAGTGAATAAGGCTGGTTCTTACGGATTAAGGTCAATACAAGAGCGTGTTCATGAAATTGGTGGGACATTAAAGGTACTTAGTTTTCCAAATAAAGGTACACAAATAGAAGTAAAAGTACCGATTATGATTGAGAGAGGGGGAGAATCATGATTAAAGTATTACTAGTGGATGATCATGAAATGGTTCGAATGGGTGTATCAGCATATTTATCAACGCAGCCAGATATTGAAGTAGTTGGAGAAGCTGAAAATGGAAGAAAAGGTTCAGAGTTAGCTTTGCAATTAAGGCCGGATATTATTTTGATGGATCTTGTCATGGATGAGATGGATGGTGTTGAAGCAACACGTGCTATTATTCAAGAATGGCCAGAAGCAAAAATTGTAGTTGTAACGAGCTTTTTAGATGATGAGAAATTGTATCCTGTTATTGAGGCCGGAGCGACAAGTTATTTATTAAAAACATCAAGAGCGAGTGATATAGCAGACGCTGTACGAGCTACTTATGATGGAGAAACGGTATTAGAGCCGAAAGTTACTGGTAAAATGATGTCTCGTATGCGTCAGAAGAAAGAACAACCTTTGCATGAGGAGTTAACAGAAAGAGAGTCTGAAATTTTGTTATTAATTGCAGAGGGGAAAAGTAATCAAGAGATTGCAGACGAGTTGTTTATTGCCCTCAAAACAGTAAAGACACATGTGAGCAATATATTAAATAAGCTAAATGTAAGTGACCGGACACAGGCGGTTATTTATGCGTTTCGACATCAATTGACGAAATGATAAAGTGAAATTTTAACCAGTGGGGTGGTCCCCACTGGTTATTAGTTTGTACAAAATCTTTTTATTGACGCCAATAAATGTAAGCGTTATCATTAAGTTGTTAACAGTACATACAAAGGGGAGAATGTATATGCTAGTTCAAACTATATTCGGTATGGATAAGTCTAAAAAACTAGGGGATTATGTGAACGCATTACAAGCGCTTTGTGAACAATATAATGTTGAAACAGATAAAATTGCAATTGTTGAGGCGACAGAAGAGTACTATTTATTTTTAATAAAGCAAGAAGAGTGCTACGATGTTGTCAAAGTAGAAACAGTGGATACAAATATCGATTATTATACGAAAGCGTATAAAATAAGCAGTTTTAATCATACTGCTTATCAAATGTAAAAAAACTCCCTTTCGGGAGTTTTTTAGGATGCTTTTATTTCACGAGATTCGGTGAGTAAGGGAACTTTTTTCGCGCCGCTTAGCTTAGCGATTGTAAGGCCGATAAGAGCTCCGATTAATGCAGGTACTAGCCAACCTATTCCTTCATTATATAAAGGGATAAATTCAAAATATGATGTGATAAATGAAACTGAAATACCACCTTGTTTTAATCCATCAAATACGCTTACGATTGCTGCGCCAATTAAAGCACCTACATAAACAGAGCGATATCCACCGAAATATTTATGCAGTAACGATAGTAGAACAAGTACAATCGCAACTGGATATACAACAAGTAAAATTGGAACAGAGATGGAAATGATTTTTGTTAAACCTAAGTTGGCAACTAATAATCCCAATACACAAATGATACTTGCGAATGTTTTGTATGAAAATTTAGTCAATAATGTTGAGAAATATTGACTACATGCAGATACAAGTCCAACACATGTTGTTAAGCAAGCGAGTGTAACGATAAGAGATAATAAAAGCAGACCATATGGACCGAATAATTGTTGTACGATTACAGTAAGTAATTTTCCACCATTCTTTGCATATCCGAGCGAGACGCTAGTTGCACCGAGCCAGCCAAGCGCACCATATACAAGTACGAGGCCAATAGCAGCAATAAGTCCAGCTTTGGCTGTTGCGATGGCAATGGATTTACGATCCTTCACACCTTTAGAGCGAATGGTATTTACAACGATAATTCCAAATGCAAGTGCTGAAATGGTATCCATCGTTAAGTAACCTTCCATAAAGCCTTTGAAAATCGGAAAAGTTTGATACTCTTGCATTGCAGGTCCTGATTGTCCAAGTGGTGTAAATACACTTTTAACAAACAATAAGAAAATAGAGAGTAATAAAATAGGTGTTAATATATTTCCGATACGATCTACAAGTTTAGATGGATTCAAACTCAGCCAATATACGATAGCAAAGAAGATGATTGTATATGCAAAAAGTGCTAGGCTGCTAGAGCGAATCGTTTCTGGTAAGAAAGAACTAACGCCCATTTCATAAGCGACATTTGCAACGCGTGGAATACCCATAGAAGGACCAATGGCGATGTATACAACTACCGTAAAGAATATTCCGAATAATGGGTGAACATGACTTGCAAGTTGCTGCATACCATTTCCTGATAAAGAAATTGCGATAACTGTTAGTAGTGGTAAACCCACTCCTGTTAGTAAAAATCCAATCATTGCCGGCCAAAAGTTTTCGCCTGCATTTTGTCCAAGCATGGGAGGGAAAATTAAATTACCTGCCCCAAAAAATAAAGAAAATAGCATAAGACCCGTGAAAAAAATATGTTTTTTTGATACAGTGTTCATTGTTTTTCCTCCTTTTTTAAAATTCATTTGTAAGAACACAAAAAACTCGTCCCTAAAGAAAGGGACGAGTTATATTTACCCGCGATACCACCCTAATTTATACATGTAGAAATAATTCTATATGTATACGGCTCTGCAACGTACAACATGATACGTGTTCCTTGTAACGGGGGACAGCCGGTAAGAACTTACTATAACATTCGGTTCTACTTCTCGGAGATGATTTTCGGCTACGCACTGAACGTTGGCTTTCAGCAAATCGCCAACTCTCTGGGGGACAGTCCTATAACGTACTCGTTCTCGTCAATGAATTTTTATTCAAGTATTCTGAAAGTATTGTTACATTTTTTTTTTAGAAAGTCAATATATTTTTTAATAAAATATATATATGCGGAAATGTTATTTGTTTTGGAATGAATAGTTGATGTAAATTGAATTGTAAAACAGAAGTAAAAATTTGCGGAGAATTGTAAAATTTATAGAGAAAGTTGATATTTATAGGAGTAAAGAAGGGATTGTTTGAATTTAGAGAGAATAATACAACAATCCACTTGCTGGAAAGAACAAACCAAAAGAGGTGACTGAAATGCTTGCGATGGGAGTATTATTTGGCATTATTGCTATAATTGGTTTTATGTGGTTATATTATTCGCGTTCGTTTAAACAAGCAGAAGTTTTACTCTTTCAAAAAGGTAGTTTGTTGACAAATCAGTCTAGATATTTAGTATGTCCGAAGTGTGGAAGTGCACAGGCCAGAAGTGGAGGATATCAAGAGTGTTGCAAAATTAGATTATGAAAGAAGGAAGCCTCACATTATTTTGTGAGGCTTCCTTCCTTACAACTTCATGGCGCTCCAAATGGTCCAACGATCTCTTTCGATAATAGGAGAGACGTTTTGTAAGGCGGTCTTTACTTGTTGTAGAAGTTGAGAAAGTTCATAATCTGTTAGTTCATATAGAATGGATCGGCCTGTTCGAGGTGATAAATCTTGCAATAATGCCTGTACAGAACCATGTATTTTTCGTATCTCCCATTGTGTTTGAGTCGGGAAAACGTGAAGAAAATATTTTTGTAATTCTTGCTGTATCGTGGTGGTTTTTGGACGTCTTTTTGATTCTATTTCAATGAGTTTTGGGAAGATAGAGAAAAAATATCCACGGATGTGTTCGGGACTTCCAGGGATCGTACAATCTTCAATAGTTCGGTCTTGTACAATAAGTACACCGTTTTTCTTTAATATACGAGAAGCTTCACGTAGAAATGTAGGAACGTCTTGTAAATGATGAATAACTGCGCGCGAAATAACAATGTCGAATGTATCATTAGGATATGGGACGCTATGTGCATCACCTTGAATGAAAGAAATGTTTGAAAATCCGCTACAATTTTCTTTTGCAGCCTGTAATATTTCTTTTGAAAAATCAAGCCCAACAACACTTTCTGCTCCCATAAGAGCAAGTTCTTTCGTATAAATCCCGCCACCACAGCCGATATCAATTATTCGTTTCTTTTGTACGTCTGTAATATTTTTTATCATTTCTCTCCAAGAAATATGGGCGTTTCGCTGTGCGTATGTGTATTTATTATTTGCATCGTGAAAATTAATGGACATGAAAAAGACCTCCTTTCAATGCTTAGTATAGCGTATTTTATAGTGTGTCACGTTTTTGTTTTTTGTATGAAGATTATAAGAGTTTCTTATTGTAAAAGGAGGATTAAGTTGAAAATGAAATATGTATTGCTGTTATTTGTTATGTTACTAGCATCTTGTAGTCAAGTTGAGCAAAAAAAAGAAACAAAAAAAGTGGAAGAGACGGTGAATGAAGTGAAAGAAACAATAGAGGTAACCGTTATACAAAAAAAACATAAAGAGAAAAAGTTACAGGAATCAGAAGCTAAGGTAGTAATAGACATTATAGATAAAGCTGAGAAACAAGAAATAACAGGTAGCTTTGGTGAACCTGAATATGAAATACAAATTAGTAGAGATGGGAAGAAAGAAACGTATTATGCATGGCTAAGAGGAGAAGACAGACGAGGATGGGTACAACATAAGAAAGCTATGTATATGCTGAATAAAAAAGATACAGAAAAGCTTTTGGCTATATTTCCAAATGTATCAGAACAAAAAGAAGATGAAACACAGGCAGGTCCTTTAACGGAAGTAACAAAAAAAGATTTGCAGATTACCGCGTTCCATATTAAAGCGGGCGATCAAAAAGTGAATTATACAGTACGGTATACGATTTCACAATCACTATACAACAAGTTAGAGAAGGAACAAGAATACTATTTGCAGGTCATTTTTCCAGAAAAAGTTCAAAAATTAATTGGAGCAAAAGAGAGTGGAAAAATCTTAGGAGAAAAGGTAAAGGAAGGATATAAACAGTATGAATTGCATGCTACTGTTCCGGTACAAGGTGCTTCAGAATCACAATTAAAGTCATTAGAAACATATTATGAAAATTATGATTTGAAAATATTAAATAGTAAACAAGAAAAAATAGGTGTTTTTCAAAATATTATTCAAATTGTTAAAGATTATGGTGAAAAAATGAATTTACAAAGATAAGGTGAAACGTTATTCGAGATAAACTCCTCAATTCTATATGAACTTTCCTAGGAAATGATAATAGAGAGGGGAACCCCCCCTCTCTATTACTTTGCTTTTGCAGATGGCTCATTCATTGATTTTCGTGTAATAAGAAAAGAAATCATAAGAGCGGAAAGGATGATAAGAGCAATAAATACGTGATTGGGCAACAAATCTAATAGTAATACGTAACTAACGGTATAAAAAATAAGAGTTGAGGCTAAAAAAGATAGAGCTCCTATTATGAGAGATTGTAAATTCAATTGTGCGCACCTCCTTTTATTTATATTTTTGGCTAAAAATGGATTATATAAACATTATTTCTAACAATAGAAAAAAATATGTCATAATAGAAAAAAGAACAAGCTTTGATGAATGTATATCATTCATTAATGAAAGATAAAGGAGAGGAATATGAAAAATAATAAAAAAGGATTATGGGGAATTATTGTTGCAATAGGGTTATTTTTACTTTCTAAGTTAAAGTGGGTATTTGCAATTTTTAAATTAGCAAAGTTTTCAACGGTATTTAGTATGTTTCTATCACTTGGTGCGTACGCAGTTATATATGGTTGGCAATTTGGGGTAGCGCTCATTTATTTGTTGTTTATTCATGAAATGGGTCATTTATGGGCTGCGAAAAGAAAAGGTATACCAACATCGCCAGCAATATTTATTCCATTTATGGGCGCTCTTATTGGGATGAAAGAGATGCCTAAAAATGCAAAAGATGAAGCATATATTGCCTATATGGGACCTCTTTTCGGATTACTTTCATTTTTACCGGCTATTCCACTTTATATGATAACGAAAGAGCCGTTTTGGGCGCTCATTATTTTACTCGGAAGTATGATTAATTTCTTTAATTTAATTCCGGTTTCTCCGTTAGACGGGGGACGGATTATTTCAGTTGTAAGTACGAAAATTTGGGGAGCGGGGCTTGTTTTACTACTTGGGTATTCAATTTATTTTAAAAGTATTTTGGGCGGATTTATTTTTATTATCGGCTGTATGGAATTGTATAGAGTAATAAAGAGAGATGAGCCAATTAAGGAATTAGGATATAAAATTGATGGAATGAAAGAATATGTTGCAAGGCTTGAAGAAGAGTTAAAAGAAACTGGTGCAGTGCATCGGAATATATATATGATGCAACATGAAATAAATGTATTAAGGCAAAAAGAAAGAGAGAAAGAATTAAAAACAGGAGAACTTCAAAAGATTGAAGTGTTAGAGTATCTTTTACCAAAGTTTGAGCCACTTGATTACGTCCCATATGAAGATGAAAAAGAAACACATACAATTCATATACGAGAAGCATTTGAAATGTCAGAAAGAAAATTACAGGAATGGGATGCAGACAAGAGACAACAGGAAAACTATTACAAAGTGGATACGAAAACGAAATGGACAGCATTTGCTTGTTATATCGGATTAATGGCTATACTCGGTTACGCAGCTTATGAAGGGTATATGGTTTTACAAGAACATTTGCCAACGAGGAATGTATAGAAAAATATTGTCGAAATGATAAGCTAGCTAGCATTCTAGTTAGCTTATTTTCTTTTGTAAGTGCAATGTTCATATATTTTTCACAAAAACACCGTGTTAATAGTGATTAAAATCACAATCTGTATTATACAATTCGGTTAAACTAAAAACAGTTAAGGAAATAGAGGAGTGGGATACAATGTTAAGTGAAAAAACAATTGAAATCGTAAAGTCAACAGTACCATTATTACAGGAAAAAGGCGTTGAAATTACAACGAGATTTTATGAAATTTTATTTTCGGAACATCCGGAGCTATTGAATATCTTCAATCATACAAATCAGAAAAAGGGAAGACAACAACAAGCGTTAGCGAATGCTGTTTATGCAGCTGCAACGTACATTGATAATTTAGAAGTTATTATTCCAGTTGTAAAACAAATTGGTCATAAGCATAGAAGTTTAGGTATTAAAGCAGAGCATTACCCGATTGTAGGTACATGTTTACTACGCGCAATTAAAGAGGTCGCAGGTGCACCTGATGAAGTTTTAAACGCATGGGGAGAAGCTTATGGTGTCATTGCTGATGCATTCATTAGTATTGAAGCAGAGATGTATGAAGAAGCGGCACATAAAGAAGGTGGATGGAAAGATTTCCGTAACTTTGTAGTTGTAAAAAAAGTGAAGGAAAGCGATGTTATTACGTCATTTTATTTGAAACCTGAAGATGGAGGGAAAGTTTCTTCATTCATCCCAGGACAATATGTAACGGTTCAAATCAATATTGAAGGTGAAACATATACACATAATCGTCAATATAGCTTATCAGATGCTCCTGGAAAAGAATATTATCGTATTAGTGTCAAGAAAGAAAAAGGTGTAGATACACCGGACGGTAAAGTATCTAATTACTTACATGATCATGTAAAAGAAGGCGATATGTTACCAGTAAGTGCACCAGCGGGAGATTTCGTATTAAATATGGATTCAACATTACCAGTTGTCCTAATTAGTGGTGGAGTAGGTATTACACCAATGATGAGTATGCTAAATACGTTAATTGAACAAGATTCAAAACGTAATGTATGTTTTGTTCATGCAGCACTAAATAGTAATACACATGCAATGAAAGAACACGTTGAGGCAGTAGATAATGAATACGAACAAGTGAAAGCATACACTTGCTATTCGGCGCCGACTGAAAAAGATCTGGAAATGAAAAACTTTGATAAAGAAGGTTTGATTGAAGCTGAATGGCTGCAAACGATTATTCCGACAACGGAAGCAGAATTTTATTTCTGTGGTCCAGTAGCATTTATGAAGCATATAAATGCTACATTAACTGATTTAGGTGTGAAACAAGAGCATATTCATTATGAATTTTTCGGTCCAGCAGCAAGCTTACAATAGATGGAGTTTGAAGAAGCAAAAAAACGAGGTATTATTTCACCTCGTTTTTTATTTGTTCTCGCAATAATCGATTTACCGTTTCGCGGCGTATACCGATGAGCTGACCAATTTCAGTTTGTGTTAATATTTCATATATAGGAATGTCACCTAAATATAGTGTGAACCATTCTTGTAAGCGATGAAGACGTTCTTTTGGAGAGACGGTCGTCAATTGGTCGATACGTTGCTGCATCATTCTTAATTTTGACTGTAATTGCATAGCGATATTTGCATATGATGCAGGATCCGCTTGAAGTTGATTGTACCACTCATTGCTAATTATAGGTTCAACTTCCGTTTTCATTAAAGCGATTGCTGTACCGTGATATTCCTTCGGTGAAATTAAGGAATGGTGAGGTATCGTTTCTCCTGGAACGATAATGTTAAATAGAAATGGTGTTCCATCTTCTTCTATCCTTACTACTTTTAATAAACCTGTTTTTATAAAATATAAAGGACCGTCCTCACCTTGACGGAATAGTACATCTCCTTTGTGTAGAATCAATGTTAGCCCCCCGTTTATTAAACATTTCTATTTTTTAGTGTATATGTATAAAGACAATATGCTATTTAAACAGCAATTTCATTGACGAAATATATGCTATTACAGTAGTATACTATTTAGTGTGTAATAGTACTAGCAATGAATACGCTGTAGGGGGTTTAGTATATTGTTAGATGCGATAAAAATGACGGATATGAGAATTCCGGCAAATGCCATCATTCATGTAGAAGAGATGAAAGGTGGAGTCGTGTTATCCGTTGAAGTGGATGGCCAAATTATTTATACGATGGCTTATGATGAAGAAACAGATAGTTATGCTGAATTGTATGATCGAAACGATAAGAGGGCGTGCCAAGTACATGAAGACTTTATGGGATGGTCACTTCTTCACTAAAAAGATGTCAATATGACATCTTTTTTTATTAAAACGATAGAATATACAAAGAAATGAAATATAAGGATAAAATTTGTAATAAATGATTTTGCATTGTTAGCACTTTGTAACTGCAAGTAAATTATTTTTTCGCTATCATAAAGGTAACAGTCGCAGTTATAGGAGTGGTCAACGTGAAGAAAGTACATATTTCCAATTACATGTTATTATGTGTTTGTTTAATTTTATTTGTTCTCTTAGGAGGATTTTTATATTCATGTGTATAAGAAAAAACGCATTCTAAAAAGAACACGTTATAAAAAAGAAGTAATGATTAATCTAGTCCCAAGAATAATTAATGTGATACGTAATAAATTAATTACGGCGTTACCGCTTAATTTTGTATTAATATATGCCCCGATTTTTCCACCAATCCATGCACCAGGAATAAGAATTAATGCGTAAATCCAGCTGACATTTCCAAGGGAGATGTGAGTTGCAGAACTTACAATTGCTGATAGAAATACGATAAACATCGAAGTTGCTACAGCAATATGTGCTGGGAATGCAAAAAGTAGCATCATTGCTGGAACAAGTAAAGCACCGCCACCAATTCCAAATAACCCAGATATAAAACCAACTATAAAGGCGATAAAGATAGCGAGAAGCGGTGGGAATTGATAGTGTACAGTGTTTCCTTCGTTATCTGTAAAAGAGTGCTTGATTACAGTCATATTTGATAAAGAAAGGGGTTTTAATTTGTCTCGTAACATAAGAAGAATGGAGACAAAAATAAGAAAAATCCCAAAATATAAAGAAAATGTATCTTGGTTTAAAAATTTATTCGCCCACGAGCCGATGATACCACCAGGGCCACTCCCGATAAATAAAATAAGTCCACTTTTGTAATCTACTCGTTTATGCTTCATATAAGTAAGGGTGGAAGATAGTCCTGTAAAAACGACTGTTACCATTGAGGTTCCTACTGCAAGTTGTGGTGATAGGCTGTGTAATCCGATTAATAACGGAACAATAATAATTCCGCCGCCAAGTCCGACTAGACTCCCGACTGTCCCGGCGATTAGCCCGATGAAAAGTAACATGATGTATTCCAAAATTGCCAACTCCTCTATATAACTTATCCACCAATTATTATACACGCTTTTTCATGGGAAAAAGCTTTGTTCACAAAAAAGTCGTCTTCCTAGAAAAATAAGGAAGACGACTTTTAATTAAAAGATTAAGTGTAATAAAGAATAAAATAAAGCAGCTAAAGAAGCTGAAATAGGAAGTGTAATAACCCAAGTAATTAACATGCGTTTTGCAGTTCCCCATTTTACACCTTTCACACGATGAGAAGCACCAACCCCTAAAATAGAAGAAGAGATAACGTGCGTCGTACTAACTGGTAAGTGAATGAATGTTGCCCCGAAAATAACAAGAGATGATGATAAATCAGCAGCTACACCATTTACAGGACGAATTTTCATAATTTGTCCACCGACAGTTTTAATGATTTTCCATCCGCCGACAGAAGTACCAAGACCCATTGCAATGGCACAAGATAATTGTACCCAGAACGGGATATCGCTAGAAGTATGATAACTATTCGCCATAAGAGCCATTGTAATGATTCCCATTGCTTTTTGCGCATCATTCGTACCATGTGTATAAGCTTGTAATGCAGCAGTGAAAATCTGGAATATACGGAAGTTTTTGTTCGTCTTCGTTAAATTAAAGTTTTTAAAGACGACTTTAAAAATACTGTATACGATATAACCAATAACAAATGCGATAATTGGTGAAATGATTAAAGCTTCAATAATTTTTATGAATCCTTTAAAGTTTAATGAACTAAAACCAGCAGCAGCGATAGCTGCACCTGCGATGGAGCCAATGATTGCATGCGAAGAACTACTTGGAATACCGTAGTACCAAGTAATCAAATTCCATGCTATTGCCGCAAGTAAAGCAGCTAAAATTACAAGAGAACCATTTTGTAAAGCGAACGGATCAACAATATCTTTCGTAATCGTTTTTGCTACACCTGTAAATGTCATCGCACCTAAAAAGTTCATAATAGCTGCCATAATAATTGCATGTCTAGGCTTTAGAGCTTTCGTTGAAACAGCCGTTGCAATAGCGTTTGCTGTATCGTGAAATCCATTAATAAAGTCAAAAGCTAAAGCGCAAATGACTACTAAAACGGTCAGTATCAAGAGTGTATCCATGATCAAACTCCTTACGCGTTCTTCATAATAATTGTTTCTAATACGTTTGCAACGCTTTGGCAGCTATCCGCTACTTCTTCAAGCTCTTCGTAAATCTCTTTGTATTGAATGATCTTAATTGGATCTTTTTCACGAGAGAATAAGTGCTTAATCGCGTGACGGCGAATATCATCACATTGTGATTCATAATCTTTAATCTTAATCGCATTTGTACGAATGTCGACTAATTTTTTGTTAGACATTAATTCAACAGAGTTTGCAATTTCAATCGCACATTGATTAATTGCTTCTACGAATTTAATCATGTATTCATCAGCTTCTGTAATAGAATACATTTCGAATAGACCAGCACTATGATCTAATCCGTCTAATACATCATCCATACTCATTGCAAGCTGTAGGATGTCCTCACGTTCAATAGGAGTAATAAACGCTTTGTTTAGCTCCATAATGATTTCGTGAATAAATGAGTCACCTTTTGACTCATACTCTTTCATGCGCATAGAAAACTCTTTTAAATCGCTAGCATTTTTAATTTTATACTCCACGAAAAACTGCGCGCCTTCTTTTAAATTTTCGGAAACATTCATTAACATTTCAGAAAATTTATCTTTTTTTGATTTAAAGACCATTATTAGTTACCCCCACAAAAGTAATATATGTAAAATATATTGGCTAGTCAATTCTAACAAAAAACTGTCGTTTTTTAAAACATTTTATCGAAAAGTTTACAAAAACTTAACATAACTCTTATTGTTGTATTAATAATATTAATAATCAATATTGAATATCTTACTTGTAGAATGTCCTTTTCTTGCAAAAAGTATGAATGTGAAAGAAAAGCTTTACACTACAGGAAAGACTACGTTATTATAATAAATTTAAAAGGAGGTATATTCTTCCTTTTGAAAAGAAGAGTGTAAACAAACGAAGGAAGTGAACGAATGAAATTGAAGAACACTCACTTAAAAAAAATGCAGGAGTGGTTCAACAAGAGGAAGAAGCTTCGTAATTCATTAATTGTATTAGGAAGTTTGCTCGCTACTCTATTTATTGCTATAAATATAATAATTTCTATTCAAGACATATCTGAATTAAAGCAAGCTGTTCCGCAGCCGACCTTAATTTATGATGCAAATAATGAAGTTGCGACTAAATTAGCTTCTTCTAAAACAGAAGGCGTAAAAAAGAAAGATATTCCTGATATTATGGTTCAGGCCATTGTTGCAGTAGAAGATAAGGAATTTTTTAACCATCACGGGATTTACTATAGTGGAATTATAAGTGCAGTTTTTAAAAATATTACAGCAGGAGAAGTTGTAGCAGGGGGAAGTACAATTACACAACAACTTGCGAAAAATGTATTTCTGACACAGGATCGCACATACTCTCGAAAAATTAAGGAATATTTTTTAACAAAAAAAATAGAGCGTACGTATACGAAAGATGAAATTATTGAAATGTATATGAACCAAATTTATTTTGGTGAAGGTGCTTGGGGTATAAAAAGGGCAGCTAAATCTTATTTTGATAAAGATGTAAAAGATTTAACAATTTCAGAAGCAGCAACGATTGCGGGCTTGATTAAAGCACCATCTGCGTATTCACCTTATAAAAACTTTAACAAGTCAATTGAAAGACGTAATGTCGTATTAAGTTTAATGAAAGAGCAAGGGTATATTTCGGACGAACAGTATAATAAAGAAAAAGAGAGTGGACTTGTGTTAAAACGTGGCGTTGATGATAAATACAAGGGAAAATACTCTCAATATGTAGACTATATTGTTAGAGAGGCGATGGACAAGTACGAATTAACACAAAATGAAATTTTAGCAGGTGGTTATCGTATTTATACAGAGCTTGACCCGAAAAAACAACAGGCCGTAGAAGACGTTGTGAATAATGATAGTTATTTCAAAGATAGTGGCTCAGACCAACTCATGCAAACGGGTGTAGTTCTTATGAATCCCAAAACAGGTGGTGTACCAGCTTTAGTTGGAGGCAGAGGGCCGTATCAGTTTTTACAGTTTAACCATGCAACCCAATTAAAAAGACAACCTGGCTCAACGTTAAAGCCTTTGGCTGTATATGTACCAGCGTTAGAACAAGGATATGAAGTATACGATATATTAAAAGATGAACCATTTAACATTAAAGAATATAAACCACAAAATAGCGATCATACTTTTCACGGTGATGTGACAATGTATGAAGCCGTAGCAAAGTCGTATAATGTTTCAGCTGTGTGGCTATTAGAACAAATTGGATTAGATAAAGGATTGAAATCTTTAGAGCGATTTGGTATTCCATTAGTGCCAGAAGATCGTACGTATCCAATTGCTTTAGGCGGTATGCATGTGGGAACATCTCCATTTGTAATGGCTCAAGCATACAGTACATTTGCAAATGACGGAGTCCAAGTGGAAGCTCATGCAATTAGGGAGATACAAAATGCTGAAGGTGAAACGCTTGGAAAGTGGTATAAGAAAGAGACACGAGTGACGAGCGAGAAAGTTTCTCAAAAAATGACATATTTATTAAAAGGTGTTGTCGAAAAGGGAACGGGCGAAAAGGCGAAAGTTAATAATGTTGATACGGCAGGTAAGACAGGAACTACTCAAATTGTAAATGGCCCGAGCACCGGTGCAAAGGATTCATGGTTTGTTGGATACACACCAGATTTGGTAGGTGCGATTTGGGTAGGATATGATAAAACCGATAGCGATCATTATGTTCCGGGTGGTAGTCAAATTACGACGACAATGTTCCGGGATATTATGAAAAAAGCGAACGCAAATCCAGCTCAAAAAGCATTTCAGTTATCGCTCATATCTGAGGCTGATTATAAAAAACAATTGACTACAATAGAAGAGGAAAAACGAAGAAAAGAAGAAGAGAAGAGAAGGAAAGAAGAGGAACAACAACGAAAACAAGAGCAACAAGAGTGGCTTGATAAAGTGAAAGAATGGATTCCTTCATTTTGGTAAAAGAAAGAGGCGAATAACGAAATTCGCCTCTTTTTTTGTATAAAAACAACATAAAATTTTAATCGATAGAGAGTTTTGTCTATCTTCATTAGCTATTAATCCATATCTATTGAGATACATGATATTACTCGTTAAGTATAATATTCGTACTGCCAAAGGATTCGGAATCGTATGTGACGATTATTTGGCCTTTACTAATAGGTTCGTAAGGTAATTCTTCTTCGTAATTACCGCTATTTTCATTGTGGATAGAAAGTGTAATTTCATCGACTTTTTTATTTGTATACTGATCTTTAATCGTTTCAGCAATTTGGAGTAACGCCTCGGAACTAGAAGCTTTCGTAATAAGCATCCCTTTTATAACTTTTTTTTCATTCTTTGTGGCATTGGAATAAGGGATGTTGCTTTGTTTCGTATATAGAAGTTTGTATGGAGCAGTTTTTCTCTCTGCTTTTGATATAGTGGAATATTTTAGAGTTAAAAAAAATCCTACACATAAAATAATGCATACCATAAGTGCAAACCAAATGCGTATTAGTGACATAACTCTCATTTTCATCCCTCTTTCATATCTTTGACTTCACTATTTATCATACAAAATGAGGATTAAGATAGAGTAAATTTGAAGTAAAGAAACGTAAAGAAGGAGCACCTATCCTCCCAAATAAGTGCTCCTTTTTATTCAAAGAGAGATTTAATAGACAATCAAAAACTTAGTACTTATAAATGTGCTTGATAACTCCAAAATAGTATTGGAAATTGTGGTTAGTAAATTCGGAAGATGGAAAGTATAGCAGTTGTTTCGCCTGTATTAGGAATAGAAATAGTATTTGCTGTAGGCTGTACAGAAATTGTTGTGCCAGCTGTTAAAGTAACAATCGTTGAGAAAGAAACCGCACTACCGATAACGTTAGTTGAGAAATTACGAGTAGGTGGTTGCCCGTTAAATGAAAGACCGAAGCCAAATGGTGAAGAACCTGGGAAAGTTGTAGATGCAGAGAAACTAATATCATATACACCAGTTTCTAAAACAGTTAGAGTATCAGAACCATTAAAGGATATATTTGACAATTCAAATGTTTCATTAAATTGTATATTACTTCCCGGTGATACAGTTTGTGCATTTGTGTTTCCTAATACAGCCGTAGTTACAGGAATTGGAGTACCCGCCGGTCCTGTTGCACCCGTAGCGCCAGTAGCGCCCGCCGGTCCTTGAATACCTTGAGCCCCAGTAGCCCCAGTAGCGCCCGCCGGCCCTTGAATACCTTGAGGTCCTTGAGCCCCAGTAGCGCCAGTAGCACCAGCCGGTCCTTGAATACCTTGAGGTCCTTGAGGCCCGGTAGCGCCGGTAGCACCTGCAGGTCCTTGAATGCCTTGAGGTCCTTGAGCCCCGGTAGCGCCGGTAGCCCCCGCCGGTCCTTGAACGCCTTGAGGTCCTTGAGGCCCAGTAGCGCCAGTAGCACCTGCAGGTCCTTGAACGCCTTGAGCCCCGGTAGCGCCAGTAGCGCCCGCCGGTCCTTGAATACCTTGAGGTCCTTGAGCCCCGGTAGCGCCGGTAGCCCCCGCAGGTCCTTGAACGCCTTGAGGTCCTTGAGGCCCAGTAGCGCCAGTAGCACCAGCCGGTCCTTGAGCCCCGGTAGCGCCGGTAGCCCCCGCAGGTCCTTTCCCGCCTTGAGGTCCTTGAGGCCCAGTAGCGCCAGTTGCCCCTGGTGGTCCTTGATCTCCTTGAGCCCCGGTAGCTCCAGTAGCCCCTGCAGGTCCTTGAATACCTTGAGGTCCTTGAGCCCCGGTAGCACCTGTTGCACCTGTTGCCCCGGCAGCCCCTGGTGCCCCTTGACCGCCTTGCGGTCCTGGAGGTCCAGTAGCGCCGGTAGCCCCTGCTGGTCCTTGAACACCTTGAGGTCCTTGAGGCCCAGTAGCCCCCGTAGCGCCAGTAGCGCCCGCCGGCCCTTGAATACCTTGAGGTCCTTGAGGTCCAGTAGCGCCTTGA
>NZ_JAKUFF010000066.1:0-23676 GCF_022663305.1 Bacillus cereus group sp. BfR-BA-01408
AATGGGTTTTCTATTTATGATTGGGGTTTTTATCCATATAAAGGTGAAATATAAGAAATTGTCTCCAAAAGGTCGTTTTTAACGACCTTTTGGGACAACCTCTTCTTTTTTCACTTATTTTTCAAATCATTCTTCTATGAAATCTTTCACAAATTGGGAATTTCTTTCGTATGAAGAAGAAATTTATGGTATGATAAAATAAGTAAACTTTCATAAACTAATTAAGAATTTATTACAGAAAGCAAGGGATCAGATTTTGTATAGAGCAGCTATTCCAAACTTATTTACGCTCGGAAATTTATATAGTGGATTCTTGTCAATCGGCTATGCATCTTTAGGATATTATAAATCAGCTGCTATTTTAGTACTTATCGGGATGATGTTAGATAGTCTTGATGGGCGTGTTGCTCGTTTATTACGTGTTGATTCACAAATGGGAAAAGAGCTTGACTCGCTTGCGGATGTCGTAACATTTGGTGCAGCACCTGCTGTTCTCATGTATTACACATCTTTCTCTAATTATGGAATCATCGGACTATACATAGCGGGACTATTCCCTCTTTTCGGAGCATATCGTTTAGCACGATTTAATGTAACACCATCTTCTACTTCAATGAAATATTTCACTGGGGTACCGATTACAGCAGCGGGAGGGCTTGTTGCTTTCTTAACATTATTTTCACATACCATTCCAAAAATCGTTCTTATTACAGTATTTGTAACGTTCGCATTTTTAATGGTGAGCCGCATTCGTATCCCAAGTTTAAAGGATGTACCAATTCCACGATATAGCATCATTATTACACTATTTTTAGTGGGCATCATTATCACAATGTACCAAACAGGGTTCGGTAATTTTTCTGTTTTCTTATTCATTGCTATTCCACTATATATTTTGTACATGCTATCTCAATTCCTTAGACAAAGACCATCAAAAAGAGCAAATAAAGAAAAATAAAGAAACCTTCCGATTCCGGAAGGTTTCTTTTTATTTTGTAACGAATACTTTTTGATTGACAGGTGTTACAGGCTCTTCACCGTTTAATACTGCCAAAATATTTCTTACTGCCATTTCTGCCATCGCATCACGCGTTTCGAATGTTGCATTTCCTACGTGAGGAGCAAGTACCACATTCTTTAATCCTTTTAGCTCTTCAGTAATTTTCGGCTCAAATTCAAACACGTCAAGAGCTGCCCCTTCAATTTCATTCGTTTTTAAAGCATGAGCAAGTGCCGCTTCATGCATAATTGGTCCACGTGAAGCATTTATAATATACGCTGTTTTCTTCATCATTTTGAACTGTTCCTCATCAATCATATGATGCAATTTCGGATTATACGCACAGTTAATTGTAATAAAGTCTGCTGTTTGTAATAATTCTTCCAATGTTACATATGTTGCTTCTAGTTCACTTTCAGCTTCAGGCTTTCGATTTGGTCCTGTATATAAAACATTCATTCCAAACGCTTTCGCACGCTTTGCAACTGCCTTTCCGATTTCTCCAAGGCCGATAATTCCAATTGTCTTACCATGTACTTCGCGGCCTAAGAAAAATAACGGTGCCCATCCGTTAAATCCAGTTGTACGACATAGCGTATCACCTTCAGGAATTCTACGTGCCGCCGCTAAAAGAAGTGCAAATGTTAATTCTGCTGTCGCTTCCGTTGATACTTTCGGTGTATTCGTTACCGCAATCCCTTTTTCTCCAGCATATGAGTAATCAATATTATCGTAACCAGCACCGTAGTTTGCAACAATCTTTAAATTAGGTGCCGCATCAATCACTTCTTTTGTCACCTTTGTAGAAAGTAGGCTTAACAATGCATCTTTATCTTTTACACGTTCTGTTAATTCATCTAAAGAAATTAACTCCTCTTTATCATACATTTCTACATCATGATCTTTTAATAGTTCTAATCCGATTGCTGGAATTTTTCCTGCTACTAATATTTTTGCCACTATACTAACACCTCTTCTATACAAAATAGGATAGCTCTTATCTTTCATTGTAAGAAATCCACATATAAAAACCAAGGAATTTGATTATAGTTTTGAAAATCGACACTTTTCCACAAAAAAAGAGGAGATGCAAGTCTCCCCTCTTTTTACGCTTTTTCTTGCGATTGTTTTCCAAGCTTCACATCAATTGTTCCTTCTGCAACTGTATCACTAATTTGCTCCTCAATCACTGATTGAGATGTAGCATTCGTATCAGAAGTATACGCTTGTTGCTGTGCATCTTGTACATTTTGTTTATTTTGTTGTTTCACCATTTCTTTACCCTCCTTTTTATTCTTTCTTATTTTGAACAAAAAGATGGGTTTTCATGAAAAAATCATGATCATTTTGAAATTGTTACTTCTTCTAGTAATCTCATCGTTCGGACTCGTTTCGTAAATGTAGCTAAGTGAGCAATATCATGATTACGTAACGTCTTTATATTCTCTTCCACATATTTCCCTAAATCATTCGGATAATGAGCATCTGAAGAAAGTGTAATCGGAACTTCGTGTTTAGCTAATACTTGTAAATATAGCGGACTCGGACACATTTCGCGCACAGGATAGCGATAGTACAATCCCGCATTTATTTCCGTTGCTGTATTTGTTTCTACTAATGCACGCGCAATTTTCTTATAATAAGAAATTTGTTCATTCTCATCTAACCGATAATTAAATACTTTTATGTTGTCAAGATGAGCAATAATATCAAATAACTCAGAACGAACTGCGCACTCAACCGTTTTGAAAAACGTATCATATAAAGCATATAAGTCATGTTCCTTAAAATATTCTTTCGTATCTGGATTATCAAATCCCCAGCCATTTAAAAAATGAACAGAACCAATTACATAATCAAAATCTCCTAATGCAAGTAAAGATTGTAATTGTTGTTCACCACCAATAAAATAATCTGCTTCAATTCCAAGTTTAAGCGTAACACCTCTTTTACTCCACCGTTCTTTCGCCTCTTCAATTGCCTTTGTAAAATCATGTAGTGAAGCTACCCTTACTTGGTCTAACCATTCCTTTTGTAAACGTCCAAGCCCCGAATCACTAATATCAACATATTTTTCATAGTATTCTTTCGCTTCATAAAAACGGTATAAATGATCGACAATACCAACTTCTTTTATCCCTTTTCGCAAAGCTTCTTCTAAATATAAATCAATCCATTTCGTTGTAAATGGTCCTTCATTCACACGTCTTTGCAGGCGTTCTTGTGTTTTCACAAGCCATTCCATAGAATGTTTTTCTTCTTTTAGCGGTTCATAATGTTGTAATGATTCATTTATTTTAGCTAGCCATCCTATTGAATATGGCCCTTCTTCTAAATGAATGTGATAATCCACCTTCATACGTATTCCCCCTATAATGTATCTATTTCTCTTCTGTCCCCTACTCTCGAAAGCTTCCCATTTCTTTCTGTCACTTCCTCCATAATATCTTCTAATGATATATTTTTTTCGGCTAATAACACGAAGCAGTGATACAATACATCAACCATTTCTTTCACTAGCTCTTCGTTATCATTATTTTTGGATGCAATAATTACTTCCGTACATTCCTCACCAATTTTCTTTAAAATTTTATCTTCTCCTTTTGAAAACAAGTAATTTGTATATGATTCAGGAAGTGGATTTCTCTTTCGTTCTTCAATTGTTTCAAATAGTAATGTAAAGGCGTTTTTCATATGTATCCCCCTATATAATTTTGTAATGAAAACATGTTTTTTCTCCCGTATGACATGCAGGTCCTACTTGCTTTACGACAACAACAATTGAATCTTGATCACAATCTAAATAAAGAGATTGCACATGTTGGACATTACCTGATGTTTCTCCTTTATTCCATAACGACCTTCTTGAACGAGAATAAAACCATGTTCTTTTCGTTTCTATTGTTTTTTCATATGCCTCTTCATTCATATAAGCTAGCATTAAAACTTCTTTTGTATCTTCTTCAATTACAACTGCTGGTAATAGTCCTTTTGAAAAGTTAGGTTTCATAGCCGCACCTCAACATTTGCATTTCTTAACTTTCTCTTTACGTCCCCTATTGTCGCCTCACCGTAATGAAAGATTGATGCCGCTAATGCTGCATCAACTGCTGTCTTTTGAAACACTTCTATAATGTGATCAGCATGACCGCACCCGCCTGACGCGATGACAGGTACGGAAACACTTTTTGAAATTTCTTCTGTTAAACGAAGGTCATATCCGTTTTTCGTTCCGTCTGCATCCATACTCGTTAATAAAATTTCGCCTGCGCCTAGCTCTGTAACGCGCTTTGCCCACCTGATTGCATCCATTCCCGTATCAACTCTTCCGCCGTTCACATATACATTCCACTTATCTTCTGCTACTTTTCTAGCATCAATTGCGACGACAATACATTGTGAGCCAAAATGCTCTGCCCCTTCTCCGATTAATTTTGGATTTCGCACTGCTGCTGAGTTAATTGAAACTTTATCTGCTCCAGCTCTTAGTAAATTGTACATATCTTTCACATTTGAAATTCCTCCGCCAACTGTAAGAGGAATAAATACTTTTGAAGCCGTTTTTTCTACAACATCTACAATCGTTTTTCGTCCTTCATGAGTTGCCGTAATATCTAAAAATACTATTTCATCTGCTCCCGCATCATTATATAAAGCTGCTATTTCAACAGGATCCCCGACATCTTGTAGTCCTATAAAATTTACACCCTTTACGACTCGCCCTTCTTTCACATCTAGACATGGAATAACGCGTTTTGCTAACATAACTTTGTTACCTCTAGCACTTCTTCTAAATCAATCGTTTTCTCGTAAAGAGCCTTACCAATTATGACGCCGTATATGTTCATATCATTTAACTTTTTCACATCTTGAATAGATGCAATTCCTCCAGAAGCAATAAGTCGAGTAGAAACGCTTTTTTGTAGTAACTCCAATTGTGCTATATTCGGTCCTGCAAGTGTCCCGTCTTTCGAAATGTCTGTAAATACAATTGTTTGAACACCTATATTCTCCATTTGTTTTGCTAAATCAATGTAAGAAATTTCAGATACATCAAGCCAGCCTCTCGTTGCGACGAAACCATTTTTCGCATCAATTCCGACGATGATTTTTTCTTTATATAGAAAAACTGCTTCTTCTAAAAATGGCTTATCATAAAGAGCAGCTGTTCCTAAAATCACTTTATCTACCCCTACTGAAAATAACTTCTCTACGGCTACAAGTGATCGAATTCCTCCGCCAACTTGCACTGGAATACGTACTGCCTTGCAAATTCTTTCAATGACGGACAAGTTTAACGATTCACCAGCAACTGCACCATCTAAATCAACAATGTGCAACCGTTTCGCTCCAAATGTTTCAAATATAATCGCTTGCGCAACCGGATCTTCATTCATTACTGTTTCTTTACTAAATTCCCCTTGATACAGTCTAACGCATCGTCCCTTTTTTAAATCGATAGCTGGGAAGATTTCCATGATTCTACCACTCCTTTAAAATTTTTCAACATTTGCATGCCTATATCACCACTTTTTTCAGGATGAAACTGTGCGCCATATATATTTTCTTTTGCTACAAAACCAGGTACTTTCACTCCATAATCACTTATTCCATACACAATTTCATTTGGACAATCTGCGTAATAAGAGTGGACATAATATACGAAAGAACCGTCCTCTACTCCATTCCAAAGCGCTATTTCTCCTTCTTTCTTTAACTCATTCCATCCCATATGAGGAATTTTATAAGGAACCTTTAGCTTTCGAATAACGCCTGGCAATAAACTTAGCCCGTTACAGTCTTGTAGTTCCTCACTTTTTTCAAATAAAAGCTGCATTCCTAGGCAAATACCTAGAAGTGGTTTTCTTGAACGCCCGATTTCTTGTAACACACGCACTAAATCTTTTTCTTCCAATACATCCATCGCTTTTGGAAATGCACCTACTCCTGGTAAAATCACTCCATCACTTCTAAAAATCTCTTCTTTATCACTCGTTACAATGTACGCTGCTCCAATATGCTTTAATGCTTGTTCTACACTACGAATATTTCCCATTCCATAATCTATAATGGCAATCAATTACAACATCCCTTTCGTTGAATTTACACCAGTAATGTTGGCATTTCTTTCGACTGCTTCTCTAAGCGCTCTACCAAACGCTTTAAATAAGGCTTCAATTTTGTGATGTGTATTACTTCCGTATAAAATACGAGCATGTAATGTAATATTGGCAGCATGAGCAACTGCTCTAAAAAATTCTTCCGTTAGTTCTGTATCAAAATCCCCAAGCTTCGGATTCGTTAATTCTCCTTGAAATACAATATATGAGCGTCCACTTATATCAATTGCAACAAAGCCTAAAGACTCATCCATCGGTACATATGCTGAGCCGTACCTGTTAATCCCCTCTTTACTGTGCAATGCTTCTTTCAAACAATTTCCGAGTACAATTCCAACATCCTCAACTGTATGATGCGCATCAACGAATACATCGCCTTCTGCCTCCACTTGCAAACCGAATCTTCCATGCCTTGCAAATAAAGTTAGCATATGATCAAAAAAACCAACTCCCGTTCGTACAGAAACATTCTTCCCATCATCAAGCTGTAAACTTAATTTTATTTTTGTCTCTGTCGTCTCACGTATTTGACTAGACTCACGCATTATTCTTCCTCCTCAAATCTTATTTGAATTGCTCTCGCATGCGCATGTAATCCTTCTTTATTGGCAAGCTCTACAATATGATGTTGGACATCTCTTAATGCTTCCTCCGTATAAGACAGAAAGCTTGATTTTTTCACAAAATCATCGACTGATAACGGTGAGAAAAACCTTGCCGTTCCACTTGTCGGTAACACGTGATTCGGTCCTGCTAAATAATCCCCGAGCGGTTCTGGTGCATATGGTCCAAGAAAGATAGATCCTGCATGTTTCACATAAGCTAAAGCATTCATCGGTTCTTTTATATGTAACTCTAAATGTTCCGGGGCAATTTCATTCGATAACTGTAGTGCCTCATCTATAGAAGGAACGATAAAAATAGCTCCATTTCTATTTATTGATTCACGTGCAATTTCGCTTCTTGGTAATGTTTCTAACTGCCTTTCTATCTCTTTTTCTACTTCTTTTGCTAACTCTATATTTGTTGTAATACAAATTGCTGTCGCTCTCTCGTCATGTTCTGCTTGTGATAATAAATCAGCCGCAATA
Source organism: Bacillus cereus group sp. BfR-BA-01408 (assembly GCF_022663305.1). Classification (NCBI taxonomy): domain Bacteria; kingdom Bacillati; phylum Bacillota; class Bacilli; order Caryophanales; family Bacillaceae; genus Bacillus; species Bacillus cereus group sp. BfR-BA-01408. Next base: position 7,212 of record NZ_JAKUFF010000066.1, read on the forward strand.
TATTTTGCATTGCCGGTTTCATCCGCAATAACTACAATTTCTGACGGTCCAGCAATCATATCGATATTTACTATTCCATATACTTCTCGTTTAGCTAGAGCGACGTACAAATTTCCTGGTCCAACTATTTTATCCACTTTCGGAATCGATTCCGTACCGTATGCTAAAGCAGCAATTGCTTGCGCACCACCTATCGTATAAATTTCATCTACTCCCGCAAGGCTTGCAGCAACTAAAATATGTGGATCAATTCCTCCTTCTCTTGGCGGTGTTACCATTACAATCTTTTTCACACCAGCGAGTTTTGCTGGCAATACATTCATTAATACTGACGAAGGATACGAAGCAGTTCCGCCTGGCACATATACGCCTACATTCTCTAACGGCCGAATGATTTGCCCTCTAATGATGCCTTCACTCGCACAATCGAACATCGATTGTCTTTTTTGCTTTTCATGGTACGAAATAATGTTTTTCTTCGCCTCTTGTAACGCTTCTAAAAATGAATTCTCTACAAACATACTCGCTCGTTTTTCTTCTTCTTCACTTACACGAAACTCTTTTATCTTTACACCATCAAACTTTTTTGTATAAAAAGATAAGGCCTCATCCCCACTCTCCCTTACATTTCGAACGATTTCGCTTACATTTCTTTGAACAGTTTCTTCTATTATATTAGCGTTTTCTCGTAGCAATTTTATTTTCGATAACGCCTTTTGAAAATCTTCAAAAACGATCTCCATTACAAGTCCCCCTATTTTCCTGACAAAATTTCTTGCTCCATCATATTTATAATACTGAATATTTCGTCTTTTTTAGTTTTTAATGCAGCCTTATTCACAATCATTCGAGCAGATATAGAATACATTTCCTCAAATACAACGAGTCCATTTTCTTGTAATGTTTTTCCTGTTTCAACAATATCAACAATCGCATCTACCAATCCAAGAATAGGAGCGATTTCTACAGACCCTTCTATTTTTATGATTTCTACATCCTCTCCTTTATCATGAAAATAGTTAGAAGTAATATGTGGATATTTCGTCGCAATACGTTTCTTCCGGTAGCTCTTCGGATTATAAGTAGGAATAGAAGCAACACAAAACTTACACACACCTACTCCTAAATCCAACATTTCATAAATATCTTTTTCGTTTTCCATTAAAACGTCTTTTCCAACGACCCCGATATCCGCTACTCCATGTTCTACATAAGTAGCAACATCTACTGCTTTCACCAAAATAAATGAGATATCTGTATTTTTACTTTGAAAGACAAGCTTTCGTCCTTTATTTTTAAGCTCTGAACAATCGATTCCAATCTGCTCAAAGAGTGGAATCACATGTTTTTCTAATCTTCCTTTCGTTAACGCAATTTGAATGTTACGCATGAAGTTTCTCCTTCTTTCTGGACTACCCATTTCTCGTTCCATACATATTCCACTAACGATTCGTTCTTTGCCTCAACAACCGTCACTATTTGATTTTTTCTTGCAAATTGAAAGGTGTCATTTAAATTAGAACATAAAGATATCTCTACTTTTTTCCCGTCCTTTTGAAGTAAATTTCGTAACCGTTCCGCTTCTGCTAATCTATTTAACTCGTAATGAATCATAATATCTATTCTCTTTCGTTCATACGGTTCTTGCTGCTCCTGCAGCGCCTTCACAATTTGATTAACTTGCACCGCGAGTCCAACAGCTGGCAACATTTCTCCAAAATTTCCAATTAACTCATCATATCTTCCGCCACTAACAATTTCTTCTCCAATTTCATATATATACCCTTTGAAAATAACACCTGTATAATAGTCCAAATGTTGAATCATACCTAAATCAATTGATATGTACGATCCATAGCCTAGATTGTCAATTGCTTCATATATTTCTTTCACTCTTGCAATGGCCATTTTCATTTCATTACTGGAGGCGAGTTTTTCTGCTTCCTCAATCACTTCTAAATTCCCAAATAACCTTGGTAATTTCTCCAGTAACCTTACTGTTTCATCACATCGATCAAATTTTTTTTCTCTAATAAAATTTGATAGAGCAGCATAATTTTTACTTTCAATATATGTTCTAAGAACTTTCTCTTCTTCCTCATGAATGGAGAGCTTTTTGACAATACATTTATATAACTGCACTTGCCCAATCTCTATTGTAAAAGATTGCACTTTCAACTTTTGAAGTGATTGAATGACACTTATAACACATTCAATTTCAGCTCTTACATTATCAATACCGATAATTTCAATACCACTTTGCACGATCTCATTATATTTTCCAGTAAGGGACTCATTCGCTCGAAATACATTTCCGCTATACGTCACTTTAAGTGGTGTATCACACCTCTGCGTTCCGATCACTCTCGCTAAAGGAATTGTCATATCTGGACGCAATACGATAATCCTTCCCTTTTCATCAAAAAATTTATACATCTTTTCTTCATCTATCGGCCTGCTTTGAAAGGCGAACACATCATAAAATTCAATTGTTGGTGTCCTTATTTCTTCATAACCTCTCTCTAAAAAAGTACGCCTTAATTTTTGCTCCACTTCTTCAATTAACGTACATTCTTCGAATAAATAATCTCTCGTTCCATTTGGATTTGCCCGTTTCCATTTTGTCATCGAAATTCTCACACCTTTCCCTTTCTAATGTATGCTTATTTCATGCACCTAAACCGAAAATAAAAAGAGCCTTGTAGATAAAATATACCTACAAGGCTCTTTAGTAGCGTGTAGGTACAACGGGAATAACCCTTGCACCTACACGTTTTCACGCTAGGTTCAAGGGCTTTATGTATGATGATGTAGTTGTGTAAGCATTTTAATAGATTGCATTGTTTTCATAATACTTACTCCCTTTCTCCTCTAATTTTTACATATTATATAATACTTAATTCTGAATGTAAATACATTTTAAATATTCCGTTATCTTTTAATATACAGCTACCCTTCTTTCATACTCCTTTATTTCTTGTTCATATTGCATTGTAATACTAATTTCATCTAAACCATTTAATAATTTCTCTTTCCACATTTTCTCTATTGTAAAATGAAACCTGTGCGTACTTGCTGTAATTACTTCATTCTCTAAATTTACTTCTATTTGTTCTCTTGCATCCGTTTTGGCAAGCTTTTCTCGCATTTCTTTATCCATTACAATTGGTAACATACCATTCTTCATACAATTCATATAAAAAATATCTGCAAACCCTCCCGCGATAATTACGCGGAAACCATAATCAGCAAGTGCCCAAGGTGCGTGTTCTCTTGAGGAACCACATCCAAAATTATCACCTGTAATTAATATACTTGCTCCTTTTCTATCTGGTGCATTAAGTGGGAAATTAGGGTTTTCGTGTCGTTCATTATCATACCGCCACTCATCAAATAAATATTTCCCAAATCCCGTCCTTTCAATTCTCTTTAAATATTGCTTCGGAATAATTTGATCTGTATCAATGTTATCATTCATAAGTACTGCGGCAGTACCTTTATGAATACGAAATGGCTCCATCATAACTCTCCTTTCTAATATCAACAAAATGACCATATAACGCAGCTGCTGCCGCCATTGCTGGGCTAACTAAATGTGTTCTTGCTCCTTTTCCTTGTCTTCCTTCAAAATTACGATTTGAAGTGGAAGCGCAATGCTCTCCTTCGGGTACTTGATCTGGATTCATCCCAAGACACATGGAACATCCAGGTTCTCTCCATTCAAATCCTGCTTCTTCAAATATGTGATGTAGTCCTTTTTGCATCGCCGCGTCCCTTACTCTTTTCGATCCAGGCACAACGAGTGCTCGCACACCTTCTTTTACCTTTCTCCCTTTCACAACAGATGCAGCAATTTCTAAATCTGAGAGCCTGGAATTTGTACAAGATCCAATAAAGACATGTTGAACTGGAATGTCATACGTACTTTGTCCAGGGCTTAATCCCATATAAGAAAATGCTCTTTCGTCATTTACATCATGCTTTTCTGGCAATTTCTCATCAATACGAACTCCCATACTCGGATTTGTTCCCCACGTAACGTATGGCGCTAAATCCGTAACGTCTATCGAAATATGTAAATCATACATTGCATCTGCATCTGTATAAAGTTCAGACCATTTCTTCTCGAAAGTTTCATAGTCTTTCGGTGCATATTTACGTCCTTTTACATAAGCAACTGTTTTTTCATCTGGCGCGATAATACCCGCTTTTGCTCCTCCTTCAATCGCCATATTACAAAGCGTCATTCTCTCTTCCATCTCCATAGCCTGAATCGTCTCTCCGTAAAATTCCATTACATATCCCGTTCCAACTGCTACACCGTACTTTGAAAGGAGATGCAAAATAATATCTTTTGCGTAAACGCCTTTCTGTAATTTTCCTTTTAACTCAATGCCCATCGCTTTCGGTTTTCTTTGCCACAGCGTTTGCGTTGCCAATACATGTTCCACTTCACTCGTACCAATACCAAACGCTAGCGCGCCAAACGCACCGTGCGTTGCTGTATGACTATCACCACAAACAATTGTTTTGCCTGGCTGCGTGAGCCCAAGTTCTGGTCCGATAACATGAACGATCCCTTGCTCTTCATCTCCGATATCCGCTAACGGCACCTGAAATTGTTTACAATTTTCCCGAAGTGTATCTAGTTGCTGCTTCGCAATGCGATCGGTAATATTCCAAACATCTTTCGTTGGAATATTATGATCCATCGTTGCGAATGTTAAATCTGGTCTGCGTACCGTTCGATTTGTAAGCCGCAAGCCTTCAAAGGCTTGCGGTGACGTTACTTCATGAACAAGGTGCAGATCGATATATAATAAATCTAATCCATTTTCATTTGTCGCAACTACGTGTCTTTCCCAAAGTTTATCTAGCAACCTTTTCCCCATTATCTTCCTCTCCCTACTAGTGCTTGCTCTTCCATTTCTTGCATTACTGCCTTCGTAAATGAAGTTGTCGTTTCAGTCCCGCCAATATCTGCTGTACATTTTCCTAATTTAAGGACTGCTGAAATCGCTTCTTCAATTGCACACCCCTCTCTCGTTAATCCGAACGATTGCCCAAGCATCATGGCAACAGAGCGCATCATCGCAATTGGATTCGCCTTATTTTTCCCGGCAATATCCGGCGCTGATCCGTGAATAGGCTCGTATAGCGAAGGGCCCTTTTCCGCATGACTTGCTGATGGAAGCATTCCTAATGATCCAGCTAATACGGAAGCTTCGTCACTTAAAATATCCCCAAATAAATTTTCTGTTACAATTACATCAAACCGTCCTGGATTCCGAATTAACTCCATAGCAGCTGCATCTACTAAAATATGTTCTAGTTCAACATCTGGATAACGAAGTGCTACTTCTTCTGTTACAGTTCTCCATAGTTTACTAGATTCTAAAACATTCGCCTTATCAATAGATGTTACTTTTTTCTTCCGTTTACTCGCTAATTGAAAGGCATAAGAAACGATACGTTCAATTTCATGGCGATGATACGTAAGTGTATCTGTTGCTACTTCGTCGGTTCGTTCTTTCGGATAAGAAAAATAAATCCCACCTGTTAATTCACGAACGACAACGAAATCAATTTCATCAGCCTTTTTTAATGGCGATAAATGTGCCGTTGCACTTTCTACCGTTACAGGGCGAACATTCGCAAATACACCGAGCCCTTTTCTTAAAGCTAATAATCCTTTCTCTGGTCTTTCTTTCGCACTATCCCACCTTGGTCCACCAACTGCTCCTAGTAAAACCGCATCACTTGCTAAACAAGCGGCAAGCGTTCGTTGTGGTAATGGTTGCCCATTTAAATCGATAGCACTCCCGCCAAAGTACTCATCTTGCAAATGAAAATGATGACCATATAACCTTTCTACCATATGCAATACTTCCTTCGCACTTTCCATAACTTCCGGTCCAACACCATCACCAGCTAAACAAACGATACGTTTTTCCAATTTCAACACTCCTTTTTAACTGAATTTTCAGAACATTAATTTGACAGGTGAGAATAGTCCCTCTCACCTATCAAACACTTATTTCACAAGCTGGATAAAAGATTTCAATTTCCCCGCTGCGTGGACATATGCTCTCGCCGACGCTTCCAATACGTCTTGCGCAACACCAAAACCTGATACTTGATGTGTTCCTTCTTTTAATTCAACATGAACATGAGCCAGTGCATCTTGACCTTGTGTAATAGATTGTATGCGATAATCCGCTAATTCACATTCTAATCCTAAAATTCTTTGGATTGCATTATAAATTGCTTCAATACTACCAGAGCCAGTAGCTGCATCTTCGAATACATTTCCTTCCTCATCTTTTAGTACAACTGTCGCACATTGTGTACTATTTGATACGAAATGTACTTGCAGTTGCGTAATATTATATTGCTGAGCCGCAAATGCTGCTTCACCAAGCATAAGTGCTCGTAAATCTTCCTCAGTAATTTCCTTCTTACGATCAGCTAATTTTTTAAACGCTTCAAACACTGCATCTCGTTCTTCCGTTGTAAATTCATAGCCAAGCTCTTTCATTTTTTCTGTAAACGCGTGACGTCCAGAATGTTTTCCAAGTACAAATAGGTTTTGAGATTCGCCTACTAACTCTGGTTCAATAATTTCATACGTTGTCACTTCTTTTAATACACCATCTTGATGAATTCCGGATTCATGAGCGAATGCATTCGCTCCAACGATTGCTTTATTTTTCGGTACAACCATACCTGTTAATCTGCTTACTAATGTACTTGTCGCTTTAATTTCTTTTAGCGTCATAGAAGGCTCTGCTTGATAGAAATCTTTTCTAATATGAAGAGCAACTGCGATTTCTTCTAATGCCGCATTCCCTGCTCTCTCTCCAATTCCATTAATTGTTCCCTCTACTTGCAATGCTCCCCCTTCAACCGCAGCTAGCGAATTTGCTACAGCCATCCCAAGGTCATCGTGACAATGACAAGAGAAAATTGCTTTTTCATATGAAGGAACGGATTCTTGTAAGTACTTAAAAAGAGAATAATATTCTTCTGGATTCGTATATCCAACTGTATCTGGAATATTAATTACATTCGCTCCTGCACGAATCGCAACTTCTACTGCCTCAGCTAAAAAATCTCTTGCTGTTCTTGTCGCATCTTCTGCAGAAAATTGTACTGTTGGAAATAATGATTTTCCAAGTGTAACAGAACGATGAATACTATCTAATACATCCTCTTTTGACATACAAAGTTTATATTTCATATGAATATCACTTGTAGCTAAAAATACGTGTAAACGAGGAGATACCGCACCTTTCACAGCTTCATATGCTCTTCGAATATCGCTTTCTTTTGCTCTAGCTAAACTCATAACTGTAGCATTTTGAATTGTATTCGCGATGCGTTTTACCGATTGAAAATCCCCTTCGGAAGCTGCTGCAAAGCCAGCTTCCATAACATGGATCCCTAGTCTCTCTAATTGCCTTGCAATTTGCAATTTCTCTTGTTCATTTAAATTCACTCCTGGTGATTGTTCGCCATCACGTAGCGTCGTATCCATGAACAAAATCTGCTTCATATTATTTCATCCCTACCTTTACTCGCGGCTGTACGAAAGGCATCATTTCACGTAATTTACGTCCAACTACTTCGATTTCATGTTCATTCTCTTTCTCATTTGTCGCATGGAAATTCGGTCTTCCTGCTTTATGCTCTGCAATCCAACCTCTTGCAAATGTACCATCTTGAATTTCTGCTAGCACTGTACCCATCGCTTTCTTCGTATCTTCCGTTACAACGCGTGGCCCTGATACGAAGTCGCCCCACTGCGCTGTATCTGAAACTGAATATCTCATATTTTCAAGTCCACCTTCATACATAAGGTCAACAATAAGTTTCAGTTCATGTAAACATTCAAAATATGCAAGTTCCGGCTGATATCCCGCATCAACTAACGTTTCAAATCCAGCTTTTACTAGCGCAGTTACTCCGCCGCAAAGTACAGCTTGCTCTCCAAATAAGTCTGTTTCTGTTTCTTCTTTAAATGTCGTTTCTAATACACCAGCTCTCGTCGCTCCAATTCCATCGGCATAAGAAAGTGCCTTTTCAGTCGCAACTCCTGTTGCATCTTGGTATACTGCAAATAATGCTGGAACAGCGCCACCCTCACTAAATGTACGGCGCACAAGATGTCCTGGACCTTTTGGCGCTACTAAAAATACATCTACATTCGCTGGTGGTTTCACTTGATCAAAGTGAACATTAAATCCATGTGCGAAAACGAGAGAATTTCCTGCCTGTAAATTTGGCGCAATTTCCGCTTCATATACTTCTGGTTGCAGTTCATCTGGCAGTAAAATCATTACTACATCAGCCTGCTTTGCTGCTTCCGCTACTGTATATACAGAAAATCCATCTTCTTTCGCTTTATCCCAAGACTTCCCTTTTCTTAAACCTACTACTACATCAAATCCGTTATCACGTAAATTTTGCGCATGCGCATGACCTTGCGAGCCGTATCCAATGATTGCTACTTTTTTTTCCTTTAATACATTTACCGTTACATCTTTTTCATAATAAACTTTTGCCATTTTCATTTCCCCCTATATTTAAATGATTATTGAATTAACATAACTTGCTTATCTTGTTTTTTCATACTACGCGTAAAGGCTGTTACCCCTGTTCTTGCAATTTCTTTCAAACCGTATGGACGAAGTAATTCAATTAATGCTTCTACTTTCTCCTGTGTACCTGTTACTTGCACAACTATGGAATCCTTTCCAACATCTATTACAGCGGCTCGAAACGGTTCAATTAAACTGTATAATTCCGCCCTCGCTACCGAAGTGGCTACTTTAATAAGTGCAAGTTCTCTTGCAATCATCGCTTCTTCTGTAATATCTGATACTTTCAAAACATCAATTTGCTTATGCAGTTGTTTAATTAGCTGCTCAACTTGCTGTTCATTTTCAACGTGTACAACAATCGTCATCCGCGATATGTCCGATGATTCCGTATGACCTACTGAAATACTTTCAATATTAAAATGTCTTCGTGTCATAACACCTGTAATTCGGTTTAACACACCACTTTGATTTCGAACTGTTGCTGTAACAATTCTCTTCACCTTTTTTCCACTCCCTCCATTTGGTGAACACCTTTCCCTGGCGCAACCATCGGCATTACCTTTTCTGATTGAAGTACACGGCAATCAATTACGACCGGTTCTTGTAATTCAATTGCATGCTGCAATTGTTTCTTCGCAAGAAGTGGATCATCTATGCGAACTCCTTTTATGCCATACGCATTCGCAAGAGCAACGAAATCTGGTTGGCAAGGTAGTAAAGAGTGCGAATATCTTTTGTTATAAAATTCATCTTGCCATTGTCTTACCATTCCTAAAGCTTCATTATTTAAAATAAATACTTTAACAGGTAAAGAGTGTTCTTTTAACACACTTAATTCTTGCAGTGTCATTTGAAATCCAGCGTCACCAACAATTGCAATAACTAGTTCTTCAGGCTTTGCAATTTGTGCACCAATTGCTGCAGGAAATCCGAATCCCATCGTTCCTAATCCTCCTGAAGTTACCCATTTATCTGGATTTTTTAGCGGATAATATTGGGCTGCCCACATTTGATGTTGCCCCACATCTGTTGTTACAATCGCTCCTCCTTTCGTAATTTCATATAACATATCAATTGCATATTGAGGCTTAATACTTTCAGAATTTCGTTTATAAGAGAATGGATACTTTTCTTTTCTATTCTTTAATAAAGAGATCCACTCATGATGATTTTCTTTCCTTCCTTCTGATTGAAGTAATACTTGGAGCGCTTGCTTAGCACTTGCAACAATAGGAATTTCAGTCGGCACATTTTTTCCGATTTCTGCTGGATCAATATCAATATGCGCGACAGTCGCCTCCTTAGCAAAATAAGCTAAATTTCCAGTAAGACGATCATCGAATCTCGCACCTATATTAATGAGTAAGTCGCATTCATATAACGCCATATTCGCTGTGTAAGAACCATGCATTCCTCCCATCCCTAGAAAAAGCTCTTCATCTGGCGGAAAGCCACCAAGACCAAGTAATGTATGCACAACAGGAATTTCGTATTTACGAGCAAAACTTGTTAATTCTTTCGAAGCTTTCGCATGCAATACACCTGCTCCAGCTAAAATTAATGGCTTGTTTGCAACTCTAATTGCTTGTAATAATTTGTTTATTTGAAGTAGATTCGGTTCATAATTCGGGTTGTATCCTGGTAAATCCATTTGCGCATCACTACATCGTTCGCCTTGCTCTACTACCATATCTTTCGGAAGGTCAATAACGACTGGCCCTGGTCTTCCTGTTCTCGCAATATGAAATGCTTCTTTAATAATTCGAGGTAAATCTGAAGCCTTTCGCACTTGATAATTATGTTTTGTCACCGGCATCGTAAGCCCCATAATATCGGCTTCTTGAAAAGCATCACTTCCAATTAATGTTGTCGCTACTTGCCCTGTAAATACAACAAGTGGTAACGAATCAATCATCGCATCTGCTAGACCAGTAATCACATTTGTAGCACCCGGTCCACTCGTTGCAATGACAACCCCTGGATTGCCAGTAATTCTGGCATATCCTTCAGCAGCGTGAATAGCACCTTGTTCATGCCTTGTTAAAATATGCGGAATTTCACAGTCATAGAGTGCATCATAAAGAGGTAAAACAGCACCACCAGGATAACCAAAAATCACTTCTACTCCTTCCTTTTCTAGCGCTTCTAACAATAGCTGTGCACCAGTTGCCAGTTTCTCTTCCGTTTTTGAAGACATTGTTCTTATAAGCCCCCTTTTAAAAACTTTTATCAATAAAAAAAATCCTACGTCCACACTCCAGCTATGTGCTGAAGGGACGAAAGATTTCGCGGTACCACCCTTCTTTGCAAGAATACTCTTGCCTCAGTGACCCATAAAATGAGTCTAGCTAGTAACGGAGCTACCGTCTAAGCCTAGACAAATGCTTCAGCTTAGCACTCAAGGGCGATGTTCGTCGACGTGAACCATCGGTTTCCAGCAACCACCGACTCTCTGTGAGGCTTCACAATCAACTACTCCTCCCTATCAACGCTTTCTTATGTTATAAAAAGTTGTTATCCAACTTTATTTTCTTCGTAAATTTTCTCTCCATCTTCTATAACTAACTTTCGGAATTCTTCTAGTAAACGATTCGTATGTGGACCCGTTTGCCCTAAACCAATCGTTCTACCATCTACTGTCGTAACAGCAATTACTTCAGCTGCTGTTCCTGTTAAAAATACTTCATCAGCTACATATACGTCATGTCTTGTAAATAACTCTTCTCTAACGTCATATCCAAGTTTTTCACCAATTTCTAAAATAGCGTTTCGTGTAATGCCTTCTAACGCTCCAGCAGAACTTGGTGGTGTAATTAATTTATTTCCTTTTACAATAAATACGTTATCCCCTGAGCCTTCAGCTACGTATCCTTGATCATTTAACATAAGCGCTTCTTGTACTCCAGCCAATTTCGCTTCGATGCGAACTAAAATATTGTTTAAGTAATTTAAAGATTTTACTTGAGGCGACAATACATCTGGACGGTTTCGGCGCGTTGCAACTGTTACAACTGGAATCCCTTTTTCATAATATTCTTGCGGGAATAAAGATAGTTGCTCTGCAATTACTACTACATTCGGTTTTTTACAAGAATCAGGATCTAACCCAAGATTTCCTGCTCCTCTCGATACAACTAGGCGAATGTATCCATTAGATAATTTATTTTGTCGAATCGTCTCAACAACAATATTCGTTACTTCATCTAAAGAATATGGAATTTCTAACATGATGGATTTTGCTGATTCATATAACCGGACAAGATGCTCTCTCAAACGGAAAACATTACCGCTATAGACTCTAATTCCTTCAAATACTCCATCTCCATATAAATAACCATGATCATATACTGATACTTTTGCCTCGTCTTTTGGAACAAATTCTCCATTTAAGAAAATCCATTGCTCGTTCACTGGAAAGCGCCTCCTATGTTCTATGAATTTTTTATTGTTTCCTAGTTTACTCTCCTTTCTAAATAAATCAAGTGAATTTTTAGAAAATTTATAATTTTTATTCGTACGTACATCTTTAATTATATTGATTTAACAACATTGTTAACGTTTACAAAAAGTCAAAAATTTTTTTTCGTCAATTTCCATTAAAAAAATATTTGTTTAAAAGAAGGATTTTCGTCAATTGATACGAATCTATTGTATTCAATAAACGGACGTCCGTTTTTATAAATTCGGGAATATACAACGACTTTTGCTGAAAAAGGGGGGAAATAATAAAAATAACGCTGTCTAAAAATAACATTCATATTTTTCATTTCGGAATCATAATCCTATTTTTAAAAAACAATTTGTCAAAATGAAGGAGGAAATCAATATGGCGTGTGTACAAATTAAAGGAACGAGACAAGAGGTAGTAGAAATGCTTCAACTATTCGATCTAATGGATACGAAAGGTTTTTGTAAATTCGATAATTATGTAGAGGTAGAACCAAATAATAAAGAACATAACAATTTTATTGCTTCCATCGACATCCATTCAAATACTTCTTCCGCCCAAGATACTTTAAACGATCAATTCGTAAGCCAAATGCTTACTGGTGTATATAACGACTAAATAAAGTCGTACTTTAATCAGACTACCCGTAAATAACAGATAAATATATGCTTCCTACCGTCTTTGTATAAATATATACGATGAACTTGAGCATACTAACAACTAGATGGTAGGAGGTGAGAATTATGGCTAAAATTGGTGTTGAAAATTCGTTAACAGATGTCCAACAAGCTCTTCAGCAACAGGGGCATGAAGTCGTTACAATTAACTCGGAACATGACGCACAAGGATGCGACTGTTGCGTTGTAACTGGGCAAGATTCTAATATGATGGGTATTGCAGATACATCAATAAAAGGATCGGTAATTAACGCCCACGGTTTAACAACAGATGAAATTTGCCAGCAAGTTGAGAGCCGCATTTAAATTCCATACAAAAAAGAAAGAGGACTCCTTCTGAAAAGGAGTCCTCTTTTTTATATTCACCTAACGGGAAAGTAACATATACTGGATGAAAGCCCTACCTCTCTCTCATCATTACGGTTCCACTGACCGCTCCTTGATTCACTAGTATACCTATAAAGCCTATAATTATAATTTATAGGGTTTGTTCACAAAAGTTGTTGGTAAAACTACCCGATCTTTCGCAAACTTTTCGTATTATATTTATAAGATTTATTTACTTTACACTAGCTGTAACCGAGACACGAATTAAAATTCTAACATCAATATAACAACTTGTCAACATTTTTCACAAATTTAAAACAGACAATAACGGTTTGTCTGTTTTAGAATGGAGCTTTTTCTTTTATTACATATACAACAAAACCGCTTACTAACATACATAAGCCAACTACTAAGTTTTTGATATTAATCATAAATTCCTCTCCCTTATTCCACACATCATATATATTTACAGTTCAATTATTCCGATCATCCTAAAGCGCACTTTTTCTAATATATCATAATTCCTAAAAAATGCAAGTTCACTTTTAGCGACCATTTACAAATTTATCTACAGTGCTTGGTACGGTATTTAAAGCTTTTTCAATTAAATGTGTACTACTATTGAGATGTAATACTTGCACACCGTTAGAACCAACTACTAAAAAAGCAACTGGGCTAATAGAAACCCCAGCCCCGCTTCCGCCTCCAAATGGATGACTTTGCTTATTCTCTTTATGCTGCCCTTGTCCATTATTATGTTTTTCGGAAATAAATTCACCTTTAAAGTCACTTCCTCCAGCTCCAAAACCAAAGGCCACTTGAGATACTGTTAATACTACATTTCCGTCAGCTGTTGAAACTGGACTTCCAACAATCGTATTTACATCTACCATCTCTTTTAAATTTGTCATTGCTGTTTTCATTAAATTTTCAATTGGATGTTCCATTATGTATTGCACCCTTTCCTCATTATTCTTTTTTATACTTTCCAAAATAGAGGAAGTCATACTAACTTTTCCTATTTCAAAAAAACAATCTTCACCTTTTAAATGGATATTACTCCCTGTACATACTCGGATAAAAAGGAAAAAGAGATACATACTACTATTGAACCTTGTTATGAAAGGAGTCATGACTTTGACTGAGAAATTTGATGAGTATAAAAAAAGAGATAGAATAGATAGTGATTATAGTGACTATAAAGAAGAATATGCAGCTGAGGTTGCACCACAGCGCATTGATTATGATTACGATGAGAAGGAACATAAAGATGATGTAAGATCGTCCGCTGCTGGATCAACGGCTGGCTTTATCGCTCTTGCCTTATCTATCTTATCACTTTTCACCTTCCCAACATTATTCGGTCTTGTTTCTGTACTACTAGGTATTTACGCTTATAATCGCGGAGCTACTGTAACTGGTGGTATCGCTGCGATTGTCGGCGGAATTGCAGCACTCATTGCAATTTTATTCCGAGTAGCGCTTATCGGCTTATTGTTCTCCCTCTTTTAAAAAGAAAAAGGTATCTCGCTTATGCGGGATACCTTATCCTGTAAATACATCTTCTGACGGATATTTAATTTTTTGTTTTGCTGGTCGCGCTAAAGAAAATACAAGTGTTAACGGTCCGATTAATCCACAAAACATAACAAACATAATCATACATTTTCCAAACGCTGATAACTTTGCAGTAATTCCCATCGTTAATCCTACCGTTCCAAACGCTGAAATTGTTTCAAATAGTAACTGAATAAAACTGAAGTCTTCTGTAAGCATTAACATAAATACTGCTGCAAAAATAAGGATTTGACTAGCAACGGCAATTGCTAATGCTCTCGTTACTGTCGACATTTTAATTGTGCGCTGAAATAATACGATTTCCTCTTTCTTTCTAAAGAAAGAAAGAACAGATGTAACTAAAATAACAAACGTTGTTAATTTAATCCCTCCACCTGTTGATACACTTCCTGCACCAATAAACATTAAAACCATCGTAAATAATATAGATGATTCTTCCATTCCCCCGTAGTCAACTGTATTAAATCCAGCCGTACGAGGAGTAATCCCTTGGAAAAAAGAAGCCCATAACTTTTCATTTAACGGTAAATTCCCTAACGTCTTCACATTATTATATTCCAATACAAAAATCACAATCATCGCTATCACATTTAGCGCTACCGTTCCAATAATCATGATTTTGGAATGAAGCGATAGTTTTCGAAAACTCCGGCTATACCATATATCAATTAGTACGGTAAATCCGAGACCACCTATTACGATTAAAGAGCAAATCCCAATATTAATAATCGGATCGCCTACATACCTTGTTAAATTATCCGGCCATAGAGCAAATCCAGCATTATTATAAGATGCGATCACGTGAAAAATACTATAGTATAAACCTTTTCCAAAGCCAAACTCTGGAATAAAACGAAATGATAAAAAGATGACTCCAATAAACTCAATACAAATTGAAAATATAAAGACACGTTTTACTAATTTTACGAGACCACCTATATTTGTCTGATTAAACGCCTCTCCAATTAATAAGCGATGACGTAATCCGATTTTTTTACCTAATACCCAAACAATTAAAATGGCAATTGTCATAAGACCTAAACCGCCCGTTTGAATTAAAAACATAATTACAATTTCGCCAAACATCGTAAACGTACTTGCAGTATCTACTACTCCCAAACCCGTTACAGTTGCTGCTGATGTTGCCGTAAAGAAAGCATCTACCCAACTAATATGTACTTTCGTTGCGAATGGTAACTTTAATAACAAACCGCCAACCACAATTAAGCAGAAAAAACCTAATGCTAATATTTGTGGTGGATTTAATCGTATAAAACGATTATACAGCCTTTGTCTTTTTGTTACTTCCATATTCACTAGCTCCCTTTTTTCCCTCATAACTAAAGGCTTATAAAAAACCTTAAATAGCAGGATAAACCTTATATTCTTATAATATAGTTGAGCATAATCCTTTTTTTCATAGTTTTCAACTGTTATTTATACTCGAACTTCACTTCATTTATGAAAAGACTCTTTCTATTATAAGTATCCTTACTCTATAACTCTCACAACAATCATTTTATATGTATCATTGCTTAAATCCTCATATCTTTCACTCTATGTTCACATAGGGGTCACATCTATCTTTTATAGTATATGTATCGGAGCTGTTCCTCCCTAATTTATAAGACATTCCCCAGTGTCTTGAACAGCTTTCCATCCCTAATTAAATTGACATAAATTGTCCCCTTCCTTTGGCCATCCTGTGTGATGGTCTTATTTTTTTGTCTTTCTATCTTCTATTTAAAACTCCCTCTCTCTTTCACTCTATGTTCACACGGGCGTCACATCCACATTTTATAGTATATGTATCGAAGTTGTTCCTCCCTAAT
>NZ_JAKUFF010000067.1:0-23646 GCF_022663305.1 Bacillus cereus group sp. BfR-BA-01408
AGGATATTGAATATGTGACAGACCGTTTAGGACACGACCGCCGTTATGCGATTGATGCAGAGAAAATGAAGAATGAATTTGATTGGGAACCGAAGTATACGTTTGAGCAAGGGTTACAAGAAACGGTGCAATGGTATGAGAAGAATGAGGAATGGTGGAAACCATTAAAAAAGTAAGGGGCATATAAATGAGAGAACGGATTATCATAACAGGAGCAAATGGTCAATTGGGAAAGCAACTACAAGAAGAGTTAAATCCTGAAGAATATGACATATATCCATTTGATAAAAAGTTACTAGATATAACAAATATATCCAAAGTGCAGCAAGTAGTACAAGAAATAAGGCCACATATCATTATTCATTGTGCAGCGTATACGAAGGTTGATCAAGCTGAGAAAGAACGAGATCTTGCTTATAGAATAAATGCAATAGGGGCTCGAAATGTAGCAGTTGCCTCACAATTAGTGGGAGCGAAGTTAGTTTATATTAGTACGGATTATGTATTTCAAGGTGATAGACCGGAAGGGTACGATGAATTTCATAATCCGGCGCCGATAAATATATACGGGGCTTCTAAATATGCGGGAGAGCAGTTCGTCAAAGAGTTACATAATAAATACTTTATCGTTCGTACATCGTGGTTATATGGTAAGTATGGAAATAATTTTGTGAAAACGATGATGCGATTAGGGAAAGAAAGAGAAGAAGTATCTGTTGTAGCGGATCAAATCGGTTCTCCTACGTATGTGGCGGATTTAAATGTAATGATTAATAAGCTCATTCATACTTCTGTATACGGTACGTATCACGTATCGAATAGAGGATCATGTTCTTGGTTTGAATTTGCAAAGAAAATATTTTCGTATGCAAATATGAAAGTGGATGTATTACCGGTTTCAACTGAAGAATTTGGAGCGGCGGCAGCGAGACCAAAATATTCTATTTTCCAACATAACATGCTACGATTAAATGGTTTTTTACAAATGCCTTCTTGGGAAGAAGGATTAGAGCGTTTTTTTATAGAAACAAAAAGTCATTAACATTTTAAGTTAATGACTTTTTTGTTTGCCTTTAAGAGGTTTTATGTTACTATAATTATAGTATCAGGTACTAATAACAAGTATAAGTATTTCTGGGAGGATATATCATGGAACTATTACAAGGGAAAACATTTGTTGTTATGGGCGTTGCGAACCAAAGAAGTATTGCATGGGGAATTGCTCGCTCTTTGCATAATGCAGGTGCAAAATTAATCTTCACATATGCAGGAGAACGTTTAGAGAGAAACGTTCGTGAATTAGCGGATACATTAGAAGGACAAGAATCACTTGTATTACCTTGTGATGTAACAAATGATGAAGAACTTACCGCTTGTTTTGAAACAATCAAGCAAGAAGTTGGTACAATTCACGGTGTAGCGCACTGTATTGCTTTTGCAAATCGTGACGACTTAAAAGGTGAATTTGTAGATACTTCTCGCGACGGATTTTTACTTGCACAAAATATTAGTGCATTCTCTTTAACAGCTGTAGCAAGAGAAGCGAAGAAAGTAATGACAGAAGGCGGAAATATTTTAACGTTAACATATCTTGGCGGCGAGCGCGTTGTGAAAAACTATAACGTTATGGGTGTTGCGAAAGCTTCATTAGAAGCGAGCGTGAAATATTTAGCGAACGATTTAGGTCAACATGGCATTCGCGTTAACGCTATTTCTGCAGGTCCAATTCGTACGTTATCTGCAAAAGGTGTAGGCGACTTTAACTCAATCTTAAGAGAAATTGAGGAGCGCGCACCACTTCGTCGTACAACAACTCCAGAAGAAGTTGGGGATACGGCAGTATTCTTATTCAGTGATTTAGCACGCGGCGTAACAGGAGAAAACATTCACGTTGATTCAGGGTATCATATCCTAGGATAATTATAATATTAAATGTTAAAGGACAATCTCTACATGTTGAGATTGTCCTTTTTATTTGTTCTTGGAAAGAACGATTTTTAACGAAAGTTCTTACCATGTGATGAATATAACTATAGTAGTACACGATTTATCCAGCTACGTATGGAAGTGGGAGGGACGAGTGTGAAGAATAAAAATAAAAGTTCAACAGTTGGAAAACCGTTGTTATATATTGCGCAAGTAAGTTTGGAACTTGCTGCACCGAAAATAAAAAGAATTATTTTAACAAACTTTGAAAATGAGGATCGAAAAGAGGAAAGTAATAGAAACGAAAATGTTGTAAGTAGTGCTGTGGAAGAGGTCATAGAACAAGAACAGGAACAACAAGAGGAGCAGCAAGTGGAAGGGAAAATAGAAGAAGAGGAACAAGTACAAGAACAGCAAGAGCCAGTGAGAACTGTTCCATATAATAAATCATTTAAGGATATGAATAACGAAGAGAGAATTCATTTTTTATTAAATCGCCCTCATTATATTCCGAAAGTAAGGTGCAGAATAAAAACAGCTACAGTTTCATATGTTGGATCAATCATATCGTATCGTAATGGAATTGTAGCGATTATGCCACCAAATAGCATGCGAGATATTAAGTTGTCTATAGATGATATACAATCAATTAGTATGGCTGGCTTTTAAATATGTAAAGGTGGTAGAAATCTTCTACCACCCCAATAGTTTTTTAGTTTACTTCACTTATTAGATAGAAACGTCGCGTAAGCACTGGATAGCACAGAAACAGCTTAAATCAACAGTAAGGCAAGTGTTAGTTGATACTAATCTTGCATTTGGTACAGCTAAAAACGTACAAATTGGATTATCACCAGGTGGTACAGGAGAACCGTCACCTAATACAACAGTTAATACACGTAGCACAGCACAGCTATCATCATCTACACTTTCCACACGGAAAATTGGAGATTGGCAGCTAACAAGGCTTGCAGATGGTGCAAATGCTTCAAATGCTGTTCCAGCTTTTGTGTATAAAATAAAAGGGCGTGTATTTGCTACTGAAGCACTATTGTGTGCCCCTAAAAATGGGATTTCACAACCAGATCCACACGTTGTTGTAGAACAATCTTGTAATTCATTGATGAATTTTACAACGTCAACTACACAATGAGAAGAGCCATGGTGTTTATTTTCGTTACAACTCATTAATGTCACTCCTTATCTTCTTGTTTGTATTTACATTAATAAGATATTGGAGTCGAGGAGATTTGGTCACAATCTCAAGACCTTTTTTTTTAAATAGGCGAAAGAAGATAAGGGAAGGTGGAATCATGCTGTTTACAAGTTGGCTTTTATTTTTTATTTTCGCGTTAGCGGCTTTTAGGCTCACCCGTTTAATTGTTTATGATAAAATTACAGCTTTTTTGCGAAGACCGTTTATTGACGAATTAGAGATTACAGAGCCGGATGGAAGTGTATCAACTTTTACAAAAGTAAAAGGTAAAGGATTAAGAAAGTGGATTGGCGAATTATTAAGCTGTTATTGGTGTACAGGTGTATGGGTTAGTGCTTTTTTATTAGTGTTATATAATTGGATCCCTATCGTTGCAGAACCGTTACTTGCGTTATTAGCTATTGCAGGAGCAGCAGCAATCATTGAAACGATTACAGGATATTTTATGGGAGAATAATATATTTTCATACTAAGAGAAAAAGCGGAGTTTAAAAGAATGAGGGAACGGAAATAAAGAGTTGTTCATATAGTAAATAGACAGAATTGACAGTAGAGGAGATGTTTGCTGTGAGCAATAATCCAAGGCAAAATTCATATGACCTGCAGCAATGGTATAACATACAGCAACAGCACTATGCACAACAACAGGCATATCAAGAACAATTGCAACAACAAGGATTTGTGAAGAAAAAAGGATGCAATTGTGGGAAAAAGAAGAATACAATAAAACACTATGAAGAATGAAACACTCATGCTACTGTGAGTGTTTTTTATTATACATATAAAAAGCGGTATTTCAATGAAGAAATACCGCTTTTTACTAACCAATTTGTGAAACTGTTAATGCTGCAGCACGGATGTCTACAGTTCCAATTAACTCAACTGGTACAATTTGAATTAAGTCACCAGGGTTTAAGTTAATAAGAATAACACCACTGGATACGTCTACTTCACCAGTACCAATAACGTTAGAACGAACCGCTGTACCTGATCCAGGAATAATGTTAGCCGGTGTACCTAATGATAAGAAGAAACGACCAGCTTCTGGTGCAGTAGGTACATTATCAAGACTAATTGTTAATGTATAACTGATTTGATAAATACCAGCTCGTAGAATTCGAATGCCATCTCCGACACTTACTGTATCATTTATTACAGGAACAGGAATATTTGGGTTTGGACTTACGCTAGGTAATAGTAGTGGTGTAAATAATGAAGCGAACTGAGGTGCAGACGCGTTGAAAGCAAAACCGAAGGCAGGTAGTGTACTAGCTGGTTTCGCCTCACAATCGATTTTTGTAAATTCGCAATCAGAAGAGAACATGTTTTTCACTCCTTTATCTGTTTCTACTTTCAGTTAATGAAAAGGACAGGTTCTATGTTCTAGACAAGTTCCCAATTTTAAGAAATTTACATAATAATACTCGTTAAGCATGGATTGGGTGGCAGATAATTCTGCCACCCAATCCATGCTTAACTCATTATTTAGTTTTAAATCGTAACATCACGTAAGCATTGAATAGCACAGAAGCAACTTAAATCAACAGTAAGACAAGTGTTGGTCGATATTAATCTTGCATTTGGTACAGCCAAGAACGTACAGATTGGATCGTCACCAGGTGGTACAGGAGAAGTATCACCTAATACTACAGTTAATACACGCAATACAGCGCAATCATCATCATCTATACTCTCGACACGGAAAATTGGAGATTGGCAGCTAGAAAGGCTTGCAGATGGCGCGAATGCTTCAAATGGTGTTCCGGCTTTTGTGTATAAAATAAAAGGACGTGTATTTGCTACTGATGCGCTATTATGTGCTCCTAGAAAGGGGACTTCACAACCAGATCCGCATGTTGTTGTTGCACATTCTTGTAGTTCATGTATAAAACGAACGACATTAGATACACAGTTGAAATCAAAATCATGTTGATGATCTTCGTTACAATTGCAGCTCATTATGTTCACTCCTTCTCGTGAGTTCTGACATACACTATTACAATATGAGTGGGATATGGCTGATATTACGTTAATTCTTATGATAAAAAGAGGGAATTTATATAGGAGGGATGTACATATTGCAATATAAAAAAAGACATCCTTATTTCGTGGATGTCTTTTCAGGTAAATCTTTTCGAACAGTATACAAAAAGCGAGATATATCTAATTTTTTTCCTCTAAAAAATTGCGGAGAGGAAATGTACAATTCTTCTTTCGCACGTGTAATTGCGACATAAAGTAGTCGGCGTTCTTCTTCTAAAGCTTCAGAAGTCTCTGTAACACGATCATTTGCATCTTTTAAAGAAGAAGTATGGGGCAGAATACCATCGCTCGCTCCGAGTAAAAAGACACATGGAAATTCAAGGCCTTTTGCGTTATGAATAGACATAAGTGAAACAGCATCTTTTTGCGGCATTGTTTTTAATGCTTCCATTTCTTTTTGCCCTTGAATGGCTTCATCAATAAATTGTAAATAAGCTGGAATGTCGGTGAAGCGATTTGCCGACTCCATTAATTCTTCTAACATTTCTTCTTGTATATCTTTGTGCATCGTAAAGGAAGAACGATCGTTACTTTGTAAGTACTCTAAATACTTTCCTTTACCATGAATAATTTCTTTTAATGCTTTTTTCGGTTCTAATTCTTTTATAAATTTAATAAAATCGATACGCTCATTTACCTTTTTCACTTGAAAAGGTTTTAAGCTCGGATTTAATAATAAGAAATGAAGAAGAGAAGGGAAACGGCCTTCACCATATTTCCATTGTTCACGTTCAATAAATGAAATACAATCATCACGCCCGATATACATCGTTGGTAATATGTTTGAAAGTGATTCTAATCGAAATGGTTCAATTACGAGTCGTAAATGATCCAATACAGGCTTAATTAAAGAATGTTCATAAAATGACTGACTCGCACCGTGCTTAATAAACGGGATTTTATGAATGGTAAGCTGATCAAGTAACGAACGGCTTACAGAATGTGTGCGATACAGCAAACAAAAATCTTTATAATTTCGTTCACCACTATCTACTTTTTCTTGAATGAGCTGCAAAATTTGATTTGCTTCATCAAGAGTCGTAGCCGGTCTTGCATAAAAAGGTTGTACACCTTCTTCACGAACAGAATATAGCTCTTTATCAAACCGTTCTTGATTTAGTTTGATAACTTCATTTCCAAGTCCGACAATAAAAGGATTGGATCGATAATTCGTATTAAGGGCGATAATCGTAGTGTTATCAAATTCTTTTGGGAAAGATAAAATAATTTGGTGACTTGCTCCTCGCCAACCGTATATAGCTTGATCGTCATCACCTGCGATAAATAAATTATTTCTTGGCGAAGCTAACAATTTTACAATTTCATATTGAGCATACGATGTATCTTGGAACTCATCTACTTCAATATAGTGGAAACGTTGTTGTAATTGGGTAAGCAAAGGAGCGTTATTTTCTAACATATAATATGTTTCTAATAAGATGTCATCGAAATCGATATAATTATATCGTTGTTTCACTTCTTCAAAACGCTCGTATACTTCTTTAAATTCTTGTTCAACGGGTGTTTTTGCTTTTACATCTTTCGGACGATTCAACTTGTTTTTCTCAAGTGAAATCATCGCGAGCATCGTTTCAGCATCATAATCGTCTTTTAAACGCAATTCTTTTAAAATTTTCTTTATCATAATTTGTTTATGTTTTTCGTTTGCTAAAATTTGCTGATTATATCCTTGACTACGAAGCAATTTTAAAAAGACAGAGTGGAACGTACCGGCAACAACGTAGTTACTTGCCGCATGATTCATACCCGGTAAATTCGCTACACGATTTCGGATTTCTTCAGCCGCTTTTTGTGTAAATGTAAGTAATAAAATATTTCTCGGATGAACTTGTTTTACATTTACTAAATA
This sequence comes from Bacillus cereus group sp. BfR-BA-01408, assembly GCF_022663305.1. Lineage (NCBI taxonomy): Bacteria > Bacillati > Bacillota > Bacilli > Caryophanales > Bacillaceae > Bacillus > Bacillus cereus group sp. BfR-BA-01408. Next base: position 7,056 of record NZ_JAKUFF010000067.1, read on the forward strand.
ACCGACGCGAGTTGTTAAAACAGATGTTTTCCCGCTTCCGGCACCAGCTAATGTAAGAACAGGACCTTCTGTCGTTCGTACAGCCTCTAATTGTTTTTCGTTTAAAAATACATTTTGCTGTTCGAGAGCGCGGAAATACGCCGCATCTGCATCTTCTTCCATAATTAAATGGGTAGATGTTTTTGGAATATGATATGTTGCACGTGGAATATCAGCGTGCGTTAATGATTTTTGTGAAAATTTTTCTTGTGTCATATATTCACCTTCAAAACTATAGCATCAACATTTAACTTTAGCGGAAGAAAAAGAAAATAGCAATGTAAAAAACAGGAGGGGATACCTCCTGTTTTCAAATTACAATTCTTTTGTCATAACGATGTGAGGAATATTTGCTTCCATAAATACATCAGAATTCGTTACATATCCAAGTTTCTTATAGAAATCTTCAGCATGTGTTTGAGCATGCAGCTTCAATTTTGGTAGCGAGTTTTCCTTCGCATATGCTTCAAGTGCATCCATAACAATTTTTCCGATGCCTTTTTTCCGATGGGAAGCTAGTACGCAAATGCGTTCCATTTTTCCTATTCCATCAATGGTGCGAAAACGCCCAGCACCAACGGGAACATCATTATCATATATAACGACGTGTGTGGAAGTTTCTTCAAACTCATCATACTCTTCTTCGGCAGAAACTTGCTGTTCATTTACAAATACTTGCTTACGTACAGAGAATGCATCTCTTAGTTGTTCGTCCGTTTGTACGATCTGTGCATGCAAATTAGTTGTTCCCCTTTCCAAGGCGGAATGTTTCGTGTACAGTCCATGTTCCGTTTTCTAATTGATATAGAAGGTGGAAGCGATCAATTGGTTGTTCGTAATAGAAATCTTTCATACGTAATCGTCCTAGTACATCAGCGTGCTCTGCATCAGATAAGCCTTGTCCGATTGTTAAATGAGGTACGAAAGCGTATTCGCGTTCTTGTGTAAAGAACCCGCTGTGCATTTCCTCATTTAAGAAAGTAAGTTCAGGTGTTTTTTCTACTTTAAAATAAAGAACATTATTAACAGGTGCGAATGAACCAACTTTTCCAACGTGAAGGGTAAAAGGGTTCGTTTTACTTGCGATTGTATGTAACTCGTTTACAATCGATTCTAATTGTTCGTCTTGCGTCTCAAAGGGTGTTTTCAATGTAATATGTGGCGGAACTAATGCGTAGTGCGGATCATAACGTTTACGCAATCCGTTCGCTTTATCTTGAATCATTTTAGATGGAAAAATTACAATGCCTAATTTCATGTTCCAATTCCTCCCTTTGTAAGTCTAGTTAGATTTTGAGAAAATAACTCTCTTAATCTATTATATCAAATTATTCTGAATACTGCTCTCTATTATTTCATTGATAGCATATGAGAGAAAGCTTTCGGTAAATCAGTTTGCCAATATTTCCACGTATGATTACCTTCAAATTCCTCGTAATGTGTAATGAAATTTCTATCTGTCAGAAGCGTATTAAGCTCACGGTTCGGCCCTACGAAATCAGATACTTGTCCATCCGTGCGCTTTACAGCTGTTTCTTCTGTTCCAATGACGTGATAAAGTTCTAGCGCCTCCGGATTTTTGAATTCTTTCGCTAAATTCATCACTGTTTCATCCACAAATGGTGATTGCATAACAACTTTACCGAATGTATGCGGATACATAAGTGCGGTCATAAAGGAAACTGTTCCGCCAAGAGAATCACCAATTAGCACACGACCTTTTCCCATTTGGTACGTTGGATAATTTTCATCGATATATGGTGCAAGTTCATGAGCAAGGAAACGAATATACGCAGCGTTTTTTACTTCGTTTGGGAAATATTTTTCTTTACGATCGTGTACATTTTTATATGGAATACCGACAATAATTGTACGGTCAATTTCTTCAGTTTCACGAAGGCGCTCAATTACACGGTGCGCTTTACCAAGCTGAAAATAATCTCTTCCATCTTGTGCAATGACCACTGTATGTTTGTGCAGCGGTGTGTAATTTACCGGTAAGTAAACGAGAAGTGTAACATCTTCTTGAAGTGATGCACTATAAAATGAAATCTCTTCAATTCTCCCAATTGTTTGATTCATGTAGATCCCCCTAAATAAAAATTTACTGTAATGATTGTAAGAGCGACGCTTGTAGTGAAAAAGAAAGAAATATTCACTAATAGGTGCTTTCGTTTCTATTTTACCATAATGGTACGAAGAATCTAAAAAATTAGTATTTAAGTTAGGGAAGAAAACGGATATAATGAAGTGGGATTTTTGACAGGTGAGAGGGGAGACGGAATTTGAAACAAGAAAGGTCAATCGCGCTACCATTAGCTATTTCCATTATAGCCATTTCATTCGCAGCAGTTTTTGTAAAGATGTCCTCGGCACCATCTTCCATATTAAGTATGTATCGATTATGGATTATCGTACTTCTTATGCTGCCTATTGTTTGGAAAAAACGGGAAGAGTTTAGTAAGATTCAAATAAAAGATTGGGGATTTTTAATCGGATCTGGTTTCTTTTTAGCACTTCATTTTCTTTTATGGTTTGAATCTTTAAAGCATACAACAGTTGCGAGTTCGACGATTATTTTAGCGCTTCAACCAATCGTATCTTTAGTTGGAGGTTTTTTCTTATTTAAAGAAAGAACAACATACTCAGCCATTGCGACAATGGGAATTGCGATACTAGGTGTAGTGTGTATTGGTTGGGGAGATTTAGGACTAAGTGAACAAGCAATTTATGGAGATATATTATCCTTTTTAAGTGTAATAGCAGTTGTCGGTTATTTATTTATCGGCCAAACGACAGTAAAGAAAGTATCACACTGGATTTACAGCTTTACTGTTTTTGCATTCGCAGGTATTTTTATGGGGATTTATAATATAGTGTTGCAAGTTCCTTTTACAGGTTATACAAAGTGGGATTGGACCATTTTTCTTTTACTTGCGGTCGTGCCGACAGTGTCACACGTCATTAATAACTGGTTATTAAACTACGTAAATGCAACAACAATTTCGATGAGTATTTTAGGGGAACCAGTTGGAGCATCTATACTAGCGTTCTTCTTACTTGGGGAAAGATTAAATGCTATGCAAATGATCGGTAGCATACTCGTATTGTTTGGTGTATCTGTTTTCTTATTGCAGCAACAAAAAAGAACAGCAAAAAATGTCGTAAACGAGCCTGTTGTTTATACACAGGAATTATAATGTTAGAGGGGAAAAGAGAAGTTGTAATACTTCTCTTTTTGTTTTACAGAAATATAGGGGAGGAAGGGGGAGGGAAATGGAAGAAATATTAAAGAAGTATATGCAGAACCTTACAACACTAAGTGAAGAAGAGCAGCACATGATTCTCAGTGAATTACAAATTGGAGAATATAAAAAAGGAACAGTGCTCTTAAGGCAAGGAGATGTCCCTTCGAAATGTTATTTTGTATTACAGGGATGTATTAGGCAACATTGTATAGATGAAACAGGGAAAGAGGTTACATCAAATTTCTATACAGAAGAACAAGCAATCGTAAATTTTAATCACCATAAACAAGATAAAGCATCCCCGCATACGTTAACGTGTTTAGAAGATTGTCTAGTTGTAGTTGGCGACCTGCACAGTGAAAAGGACATGTATAAGAAATATTCACAATTAGAAGAAATGACACGCCAAATGATTGAATACAATTTCGGTGAGGTACAAGAAGAACTTTCATTATTTATTGCATCGACACCAGAAGAGCGTTACAAATCATTATTACAAAAACGACCGCATTTAATCAATCGTGTTCCTCAATATCAATTGGCAAGTTATCTAGGTATTACGCCAGAATCATTAAGCAGAATTAAGAAACGACTCAAACAGTAGTGTTTTTTCCACCTTTAATCAATAGCCATATACTAAATCCGAGTTCACCTGCGATCATCGGTAGTTGAAAGACAACATTAAGAATGGAAATCATCGCATCATATTGTGAAAACATTGTATTCATGACGTGAATTACGATATAACCGATAGAAGCCAAGAATAGTAGTATACTAATACATTTCGGTATATGTTTACATAGAAAAGCTACATAACCTAAAACGAAAAGATGTAAGCCGAAAATGATTAACCCTACAGACCAAATGTATTCGAATGCACTGAGAGACAACATCACATATGTTTCTGGATTCGCAATCATACTTTTTGAAAGTAGCAATGCCAATATTAAATTGAATATGGCAATTCCAAGTATTGCTGTATACATAAGACGAAGCAAGGCAGCTAGTAATGAGAGGCTAGTATGAATTGGTTTTAGAAAGAAATAAAGAGCCCACGCGGCGACAATATCAGTAATGAAAATGATAATCCAACCAAAGATTTCCGCTTTGAAAAGTGAATTTGAAGTTTGGATATTATGGAATGTCACGCTCGCGTTTTCTTGTACAACGAGATTTCCATGAACAAAACCGTAAGAAAAAAATGCAATGAATGCCATAACAAGAAGAGAAGAGCCAGCAAGTAATGCATACTTTCGTTCAGTCATAATACGTCCTCCTATCCTAATGGTGTTTTCATTGTAATAGAGAAGAAGAGGAGGTTCATTGACTTAAATCAAGAGAGGAGAAGTTTAGTGGAATTTCCATCAAAAAAAGATGCATGGCTATATCCGATTTTTTTCGTTGTCATTGGAGCGTGTTTTGCTCCAATATTTGCAGGAAGAGAATATTTTCTTTTGTTTTTCACAATCCCATTAGTTATCTTATTGATGTGGAGTTGGTTTTCAACAAAATATATTGTTGGAGAAGAAACAATTACTATTAGATCAGGTTTCGTGAAAAAGCGCATATTTATACGAGATATAAAACAAATTTCAAATACGAAAAATCCAGTAGCAGCCTACGCCTTATCGTTTGATCGACTTGAAATTGTTTACGGCACACATCAAACAGAAATTATTTCTCCTAAAGATAAAGAGCAATTTATCAATCTTGTTACAAGTAAAAATCCACACATTGAAATAAAGTAAAAGAGTGGCTTCATAGCCACTCTTTTACTTTGGGTTTGTCATATAAGGTTGTACATGAATGATACATAGGTCCCTGAACTTTCCTTCAGTAGTTGTAACAATTACGACTGCTCTACCTGCACTTTTTCCGGTAATCGTTACCGTATCACCTTTTGGATACAGTGTGATAACATCAGCATTCATATTGGTCCAAATAAGTTCTTGATTCGTTGCATGCACTGGCAAAACAGAAGCTGATAACTCAGTGCTTTGTCCCGTTCTTACTTTTAACTTATTTTTTTCCATATGAACACCAATGACTGAAATAACAGAAGGAGCAATTGAAATTTTGGGTGGATTAGGTTGTATGTTTAAACAAGACGTAGAAGTATTTGTGATAGGTGAAAATTTTCGTGTTTGTTGTTGCTGGAAAGCTGCTAACATGTTGGAGTCCCCTTTCTGTATAAGTGCTGATAGTACTACTATAAAGGAGTAGTGTTACGTTTAATTTAATGAAACATAAAGAAATTGTTAAATTCGAGCAGAAGATTGTCGAACTTTGAGAAAAAAGAAAACTCTGCTGATACGATAACAGCAGAGCTTTTCCTTTATAGATTATGACTATGTTGCTTTTCAAAAGTCTCAAAGTGCTCTTCAACTTCTTTTGAAGATTGTGTTAGTAAACTAACAATTACGATTACTAGTAAACTAATAGTAAAACCAGGAATCATTTCATATAAGAATTCTTTTAAGAATTTGAATTGCGTCCAAATAATTACTGTAGCGGCACCAGAAATCATACCAGCAAGTGCGCCCCACTTCGTCATACGTTTCCAATATAAGCTTAATAAAATAGCAGGTCCGAATGAAGAGCCAAATCCAGCCCAAGCGTATCCAACAAGAGCTAAAATCGTATCATTTTGTTTAAACGCTAATGCACACCCAACTAATGCAATAACAAGAACAGCCATACGGCCGACAAATACAAGCTCTTTATCAGAAGCAGAACGTTTAAAGAAAGTACGATATAAGTCTTCCGTTACAGCACTAGAAGTAACGAGTAACTGAGATGAGATTGTACTCATAATTGCTGCTAAAATAGCGGCTAATAAAAATCCAGTAATCAGTGGGTGGAATAAAATTTTTCCAAGTTCAAGGAAAATTGTCTCTGGATTGGATAGTGTTAATCCTTTGTCTGAGTAGTACGCAATACCGATAAGACCAGTAAACATAGCTCCGACAACAGAGAAAATCATCCAGCTCATACCAATTCGTCGCGCACTTTTAATCTCTTTTACAGAAGAAATTGCCATAAAGCGTACGATAATATGAGGTTGTCCAACATAACCAAGGCCCCATGCGAATAATGAAATAATACCTAATACAGAAGTACCTTTAAAAATATCTAATAATGTTGGATCAATTGATTTAATTGTGCTAAATGCTGGACCAAGTCCATTTACATTCATAATTGTAACAGTAGGAACAAGAATAAGAGCAATTACCATAATGATTCCTTGCACGAAGTCTGTCCAACTTACTGCTAAGAAACCACCAAATAATGTGTAAGCAACAACAACGCCAGCTACAATGAATAATCCAACGTGGTAGTTCATACCAAATGAATTTTCAAATAATACAGCACCTGAAACGAGTCCTGAAGCTACATAAAAAGTAAAGAAAATCATAATAACAAGTCCAGATACTAAGCGTAGCATGTGAGATTTGTCGTGGAAACGGTGTTCCAAAAATTCTGGGATAGTAATAGAGTTGTTTGCAATTTCAGAGTAGGTACGTAAGCGAGGAGCGACATATAGCCAGTTTGCGTATGCGCCTAGTGTCAGGCCGATCGCAATCCAACTACTACTTAATCCAACGCTAAACATTGCACCGGGTAAGCCCATTAAAAGCCACCCACTCATATCGGATGCTCCAGCACTTAATGCTGTTACTGCGGGGCCTAGTGTACGCCCGCCAAGCATATAATCTGTTAAGTTGGACGTTCGTTTATAGGCGAAATAGCCAATGACTAACATCCCGAGCATGTAAATAGAGATTGAAGTTAAAGTTAACATCTGCGTACTCATGAAGTTCCCCTTCCTTTTGTCATGTCTTTTGATGCGTTATGCATATTTATAATCTATCATGATTATTCTGAAAAATCCATACAGAAATATGAATTTTCAGAAATGTAAGCGTTTTTCGATGTCATTTTACTTTTTTAATATATAATATTCATACAAAAAACCTTATTTTTAATAGAGTATTTATTATATTTACATAAAAAGAGGTTGTTTTGTCAATATAATATTGAAAGGAAAGAAAAATAAAATTTTTAAAAAAGTATTGACTTGTGAAAAAAGTCAGGTCTATAATGAGTGCAACTTAAAAAAATGCAAGCTTTGATGAAGAAGAGTACACATGATGAACATGTCAGAGAGCTGATGGTTGGTGCGAATCAGTATGGAATTGATGTGGAATGGGCTTCGGAGCTTCCAAACCGAAACGAAAGAAGTAGGCTTTGGCGACATGATCTCATCGATACAAGAGACACGTATTGTTTTTGATACGGTAAAGTGCGTTACATTCGTAACGAATTAAGGTGGCACCACGGGAGTACCCGTCCTTTCTATAGGATGAGTACTCCCTTTTTGTGTATAAAAAATTAAATAAATGAAATCGTTTAAGTAAGAAGAGTACGTATATTGGAGACGTTACAGAGAGCCGGGAATAGGTGGGAGCCTGGTGCGGTACCATATACGGAATGGGCTTACGAGAGGTATGCTGAACAATTATTTTCAGTAGGCAACCCGGGTTCCGCCGTTACAAGGATAAGGTATAAATTTTGTACCTGAATAAAGCGGGATGCTTTTGCGTCCAACATGAGGTGGTACCACGGTAAATTTATCGTCCTCTACATATTTTCGATATGTAGGGGACTTTTTTATTTTTCAGATTGAGGTGAAAGGCATGATGACAAAAGAGAAATTTATGAAGCAAAAAGAACAAGGAAGAACATTTTTAGTAATTGCTGAAGAAGAAGGAGATAGCATTACGCCAATTTCTTTATATAGACGTATGAAGGGAAAGAAAAAGTTTTTATTAGAAAGTTCACAGCTTCATCAAGATAAAGGACGCTATTCCTACTTAGGGTGTAATCCGTATGGGGAAGTGAAAAGTATCGGTACGGAAGTGGAACGAACGATTTTCGGTCAAACAGAAAAGTTACAAGGTAACGTACTACAAGTGTTAGAAGAAGTGATTGCGTCAGCTCAAGTAGACAGTCCATTTCCGTTTTGCGGAGGAGCAGTTGGTTATATTGGCTATGACGTTATTCGGCAATATGAAAACATTGGAGCAAATTTACACGATCCATTGAATATTCCAGAGGTACACCTTTTACTGTACCGTGAGTTTATCGTGTATGACCACTTACGCCAAAAGTTGTCGTTTGTATATGTATGCAGGGAAGATGATGCAGCAGATTATGAAGAAGTATACGAAAGGCTGCGAGTATACAAAGAGGAAGTGCTACAGGGAGAAGAAGCGGAAGTAACTGAAATAAGATCAACATTATCATTCACTTCTTCTATAACGGAAAAAGAATTTTGCGTAATGGTAGAAACGGCGAAAGAACATATTCGAGCCGGGGACATATTCCAAGTCGTATTATCACAGCGTTTGCAAAGTGAATGTATTGGTGATCCATTCGCGTTATACCGAAAACTACGAATTGCCAATCCATCACCATATATGTTTTATATCGATTTTCAAGATTATGTTGTACTCGGTTCTTCGCCAGAAAGTTTGCTATCGGTAAGAGAGGATAAAGTGATGACAAATCCAATTGCTGGTACGAGGCCGAGAGGGAAGACAAAGCAGGAAGATACGGAAATTGAAAAAGAGCTGTTAGAAAATGAGAAAGAGCGAGCAGAGCATATGATGCTTGTAGATCTTGGGCGAAATGATATTGGTAGAGTGAGTGAAATCGGCTCAGTTACGATAGATAAATATATGAAAGTAGAAAAATATTCTCACGTTATGCACATTGTATCTGAAGTTTACGGAACATTGCGAAAACAAATGAGCGGATTTGATGCATTCGCGTATTGCTTACCGGCGGGTACGGTATCAGGTGCTCCGAAAATTAGAGCGATGGAAATTATAAATGAGCTAGAGAATGAAAAAAGAAATATATACGCAGGTGCGGTTGGATACGTTAGTTTTTCAGGGAATCTTGATATGGCGCTCGCCATTCGAACGATGGTCGTGAAAGATGAGAAAGCATACGTTCAGGCAGGAGCGGGGATCGTCTACGATTCAGACCCAGTTGCTGAATATGAAGAAACGTTAAATAAAGCGAGAGCGCTTTTGGAGGTAATGAAATGATTGTACTGATTGATAATTACGATTCATTCACATATAACTTGTATCAACTGTTAGGTGAATACGAAGAAGATATTGTTGTCGTAAGAAATAATCAAATAACGATAGAACAATTAGAAGAAATGAAGCCGAAAGGAATTGTACTTTCACCAGGACCAGGAAAACCAGAGGATGCTGGAATTTGTATGAAAGTGATTCGTCATTTTTATAAGAACGTTCCCATATTAGGGATTTGTCTTGGCCACCAAGCGATTATAGCTGCATTTGGAGGAGACATTGTAAGAGCAGAACGTATTAAACACGGAAAAACATCGCGTGTGAAACATAACGGAACGTCAATCTTTTCATACGCTACACAGCCGCTAACGGCAATGCGCTATCATTCCCTTGTTGCAGAGCAAACGAGCTTGCCAGAGTGTTTTGACATATTAGCGACAGCGATGGACGACGGAGAAATAATGGCAGTCCGTCACAATTATTATCCGCTCTTTGGATTACAGTTTCATCCGGAATCAATTGCAACAGAAGAAGGCGGAAAGTTAATCCGTGCCTTTTTAACAGAGGTAAAAGAGGAGGAAAGGGTATGAATAACTATCTTCGTAAATTAGTGGAGGGTCAACATTTAACAGAAGAGGAAATGTATAAAGCAGGGCTTCTTTTATTAAATGAAAACATATTGGAAAGTGAAATTGCAGCTTTCTTAGTCTTACTGAAAGCGAAAGGTGAAACTGCAGAAGAAATATACGGTCTCGTCCGAGCTCTTCGTGAAAAGGCATTACCGTTTTCAAATTATATACAAGGAGCGATGGACAACTGCGGGACAGGTGGTGACGGTGCCCAAACGTTTAATATTAGTACAACATCGGCATTTGTACTGGCAGGAGCTGGTGTAAAGGTTGCAAAACATGGTAACCGTGCTGTTTCTAGTAAAACAGGAAGTGCAGATTTATTAGAAGAACTCGGTGTAAATATTAGCAGTACGCCAAACGAAATTGATTATTTATTAGAGCATGTCGGAATCGCATTTTTATTCGCACCAGCGATGCACCCAGCATTAAGACGCATTATGAAAATAAGAAAAGAATTAAACGTGCCGACAATCTTTAACTTAATTGGCCCTTTAACAAATCCGGTGAATTTAGAAACACAATTTGTCGGCATTTATAAAAGAGATATGTTACTACCAGTTGCGCAAGTATTACAAAAGTTAGGCCGGAAACAAGCGCTTGTCGTAAACGGAAGTGGTTTTTTAGATGAAGCGTCATTACAAGGGGAAAATCACGTAGTCCTTTTAAAAGATAATGAAATAGTAGAAATGAGTATTGATCCAGAAAAGTATGGTTTTTCAAGAGTGAAAAATGAAGAAATTAGAGGGGGGAATTCAAAAGAAAATGCAAAGATTACGCTCGGCGTATTGAGCGGAGAAAAGAGTGTTTATCGCGATACAGTTTTATTCAATGCAGGTTTAGCTCTTTTCGCAAATGGAAAAACGGAAACGATTGAAGAAGGAATTAAACTCGCGGCATATAGCATTGACTCTGGAAAAGCATTAGCGAAACTAAATTTATTAATTGCAGCAAGTAACGAAAAATTAGAAAGGGTGAATTAAAATGGGGACGATTTTAGATGAAATTGTAGAACAGAAGAAAAAGGAAGTTGCGGCATTATATGAAACATATACACCAATAAAAGAAAGTAGAAAGACACATTCACTCGTAGAATCATTACATCAGTTTACTGTTATTGCAGAAGTAAAGCGAGCATCACCATCAAAAGGAGATATCAATTTACACGTTGATGTACGAAAACAAGTGAAAACATATGAAGAATGCGGCGCAGGAGCAGTTTCTGTTTTAACAGACGGTCAATTTTTTAAAGGATCTTTTTATGATTTACAAACAGCACGAGAAGAAAGTAACATTCCGCTTTTATGTAAAGATTTCATAATTGATAAGATTCAAATTGATAGAGCATATGAAGCTGGCGCAGATATTATTTTATTAATTGTAGCAGCGTTACCGAAAGAGAAGTTAAAAGAGCTGTATAGCTACGTACTAGAAAAAGGGTTAGAAGCAATTGTTGAAATTCATGATGAAGAGGAATTAGAAATTGCAATCGAATTAAATCCGCACGTTATCGGTATTAACAACCGTAATTTAAAAACATTCGAAGTCGATTTAGGCCAAACAGAAAAGCTTGGAAAACGATTAAATGAGGAGAAATTACTTTGGATTAGTGAGAGCGGAATTCATTCAAAAGAAGATATGATCCGCGTCAAGCGAGCTGGAGCAAAAGGTGTATTAGTTGGGGAAGCACTTATGACATCATCTTCTATTCGCACCTTTTTTGAAGATTGTAAGGTGAATATATGAAAGTGAAAATTTGCGGTATCACTGATATGGAAACAGCAAAACGTGCTTGCGAATACGGAGCAGATGCACTCGGATTTGTTTTTGCAGAAAGTAAGCGAAAAATTACTCCAGGGCTAGCGAAAGAAATCATTCAGGAGCTTCCAGCCAACGTGTTAAAAATCGGTGTTTTCGTAAATGAATCAGTAGAAATGATCCAGAAAATTGCAGATGAATGCGGGTTAACGCATGTACAACTACATGGGGATGAAGACAATTATCAAATTAGAAGATTGAATATTCCGTCTATAAAGTCACTAGGAGTAACTTCAGAGAGTGATATGAAAAACGCTCAAGAGTATGAAACAGATTATATATTATTTGATAGCCCGAAAGAAAAGTTTCATGGAGGAAATGGAAAGACATTTTCTTGGGAGTTACTTGCGCATATGCCAAAAGAATTACGAGAGAAAACGATATTAGCTGGTGGATTAAACGCTCTTAATATAGAAGAAGCAATTCGAACTGTTCGGCCATATATGGTCGATGTGAGCAGCGGAGTAGAGACAGAAGGAAAGAAAGATGTAGAGAAAATAAAACAATTTATTATAAAAGCGAAGGAGTGTTCCGAATGAACTACGCATATCCAGATGAAAAAGGACATTACGGTATATACGGAGGACGATACGTTCCAGAAACGTTAATGCAATCTGTACTAGAACTAGAAGAAGCATATAAAGAAGCGATGCAAGATGAAGCATTTCAAAAGGAATTAAATCATTATTTAAAAACGTACGTCGGAAGAGAAACACCGCTATATTATGCTGAAAATATGACGAAGTATTGCGGTGGTGCAAAGATTTATTTAAAACGTGAAGATTTGAACCATACAGGAGCTCACAAAATTAATAATACAATCGGTCAGGCACTACTTGCAGTACGAATGGGCAAGAAAAAAGTTGTCGCTGAAACAGGAGCTGGGCAACACGGAGTGGCAACAGCTACTGTATGTGCTCTACTCGGATTAGAATGCGTCATCTTTATGGGAGAAGAAGATGTGAGACGTCAAAAATTAAATGTGTTCCGAATGGAATTGCTCGGAGCGAAAGTGGAAAGTGTAGCGGCAGGTAGCGGCACATTAAAAGATGCGGTGAACGAGGCGCTTCGCTACTGGGTTTCACACGTGCATGATACACATTACATTATGGGATCTGTTCTCGGACCGCATCCATTCCCGCAAATTGTTCGTGATTTCCAAAGTGTAATTGGGAAAGAAACAAAAAAACAATATGAAGCGTTAGAAGGGAAGTTACCAGAAGCTGTCGTTGCTTGTATTGGAGGCGGTAGTAATGCGATGGGCATGTTTTATCCGTTCGTGCACGATGAAGAAGTTGCTCTTTACGGCGTAGAAGCAGCTGGAAAAGGCGTTCATACAGAAAGGCATGCAGCTACTTTAACGAAAGGAAGCGTTGGCGTTCTCCACGGATCAATGATGTACCTTCTGCAAAATGAAGAAGGACAAATTCAAGAAGCTCACTCTATTTCAGCTGGACTTGATTACCCGGGGGTTGGTCCAGAACATAGTTTACTAAAAGATATTGGCCGCGTTTCTTATCATTCCATTACAGATGATGAAGCGTTAGAAGCATTTCAATTATTAACGAAAAAAGAAGGAATTATCCCGGCGTTAGAAAGCTCGCATGCTGTCGCATATGCATTAAAATTAGCGGCGCAAATGAAGAAAGACGAAGGGCTTGTCATTTGTTTATCTGGCCGTGGTGATAAAGATGTAGAGAGTATAAAACGTTATATGGAAGAGGTGTAAAAGATGGGAGTAGAAAAAATTAAAGCAGCATTTGAAAATGGTAAGAAAGCATTTATTCCGTACGTAATGGGCGGAGATGGTGGCCTTGAAAAGTTAAAAGAAAGAATTCGTTTTCTAGATGAAGCAGGAGCAAGCATCGTTGAAATTGGTATCCCGTTTTCAGATCCAGTTGCAGATGGCCCAACAATTCAAAGAGCAGGAAAACGAGCACTAGATAGCGGTGTAACAGTAAAAGGCATTTTTCAAGCATTAATAGAGGTAAGGAAAGAAGTACAAATTCCGTTTGTACTTATGACATATTTAAATCCAGTACTTGCATTCGGAAAAGAACAATTCATCGAAAATTGTATAGAAGCAGGGGTAGACGGTATTATTGTTCCAGATTTACCGTATGAAGAACAAGACATTATTGTACGGCTTCTCCGAAATGAAAATATCGCTTTAATCCCACTCGTTACCGTTACGAGCCCAATTGAGCGAATCGAGAAAATTACGAGTGAATCAGAAGGATTTGTTTACGCTGTTACAGTAGTGGGCGTAACGGGAGTACGTCAAAATTTTAAAGATGAGATTCATAGTTATTTAGAAAAAGTAAAATCACATACGCATTTACCGGTAGTGGCAGGGTTCGGTATTTCAACAAAGGAACATGTAGAAGAGATGATTACAATATGTGACGGCGTTGTCGTTGGAAGTAAAGTGATTGAGCTGTTAGAAAATGAAAAACGAGAAGAAATATGTGAATTAATACAGGCAACAAAACAAAAAGAAGAGGCATAAGTCTCTTCTTTTTGTTTTACGAAATAAATGTTAAAATATACAGAAAATACATATAATTTAGAGGGTGAGAAAGCATGCTAAGACGGAAACTACTATATCTTCTTTTAACTGTACCACTATACGCTTGGCTCATTAGCATGACGCAAATAGAGTTGATGGCTCTATTTTTAGGATATGTATTCATCTTTTCCAACTTAAATCGTATTCAAGAGCAATCTATTTTAGAAATATGTATATTTTCGATTAGTATAGAACTATTTAGTATCGTTTCGATTGTATTATTAAATGAAGTATTCCGATGGATCTATTCATTTGAATTCATGAAATCTGGAAATGTTGTATTGCAAGTCATATGTGCTTATATTGTGTTTGTTCTGTTAGACAAAATGGTCGGACAGCAGACGGTTTTTCAGGATAAAAGAAAATGGGGGTGAATGAAAAAGGTGCCGTTTGGCTCCTTTTTTAAATCTGTTGCAAAAACAATTGAAATTTATGGTATCTGTTATATAATAGTTAAAAATTGTATTTTTAATGAAAAGAGATGATAACATGGCCATATTGTTGGCACTTATCCCAATTATGATGATTTTCATTTGTTTATTTTTATTTAAACAAACGTCATTAAGGTCCTCGTTAATTTCTTATGCGGTGTCTGTTGGAATCGTTTTACTCTCGCCAACGTTTCAACTAGGGATAAGTAAAACTGTGCACGCAACGATTAAAGGTTCGTTAATTTGTTTTATTGTCGGATACGTTTTATTTTTCGGTATTTTTTTATTTCACCTCATGAACAAAATGGGGTACATCGATCAAGTAGCACGTTTTCTAGAAGAAGTGACACAAGATCGTTTATTACAAATGCTTCTTATGTGTTTTGGTATTTGCCCACTAATTGAATCAGTAAGTGGATTTGGAATTGGCTTTATGGTTGCAGCACCTATTTTTCTTTCCTTAGGCTATAAACCGTTTCAAGCTGTACTGCTCTCGTTTATCGGCTTACTAGCTAGTTCATGGGGGGCAATGGCAACTGGTACAATTATCGGTTCGCAACTTATCAATATGCCTCTTACAACACTCGGTACAAATACAGCGCTATTAAGTATCCCGATGTTTGCTTATTTTGTCATTCTTTCTTTACATGTTGTTGGTGGCTGGCAGGCGGTTATTGAAAAGTGGAAGGAAGGAATCGGCTTCTTTCTATTATTTTCTCTCGGAATCTATCTTTCTAACGCATACGTAAGTGTTGAACTCGCAGGTATATTAAGTTCTATCGTTACCATTACATTTGGCTTTCTTATCATTAAATTAAAAGGAAAAAGTGAGCAAAATCTAATGTCAGAACATGCTGCGGCAACAGAAAGAGAAGTATCTATTATAAAAATTATTAGCCCTTATATATTCTTAACCGTTTGTATTTTACTTTCTCGTCTCGTACCAGCATTGCATGATGTATTCAGATCATATGCCGTCCTTGATCTAAAATCATTCTCTTACAAATTAGAAATGCTGTATTCACCAGGATTTTGGCTCGGTATGACTTGTTTATTTACAATCATTTTCTTCCGAATTCCATCAAATATTATTAAACAATCACTCTCGCAAACGATAAAACAATGGATTCCCTTTGCGATTACGACGACAATGTTTATCGCCATTTCAGAACTAATGGGTGCATCTGGCATGCATTCATTACTTGCAAAAACGGCTGGTGAAACATTTGGAACCTTTTTCGTTTTCGTTGCTCCGTTCATCGGCGGAATCGGTGGCTTTTTAACAGGTAGTAATGCAGGATCAAATGCGATGTTTATAAAACTACAAATGCAAACGGCACAAAACGTAGCACTCCCGTGGCAATACGTCACAACATTGCAAAATACCGCATCATCAGTAGCGACAATTGCTTGCCCATCACGGATTACATTAGGTGCGTATTTATGTAACATTCCGTATCGTGAAAATGAACTATTAAAGAAGACGACGTTAATGATTTTTGGTGCGGTATTACTTATAGTAGTGGAAGTTATTTTCTGGTATATGTTGAGAAATTAAAAACCCTCCTAACATAGGAGGATTTTTTTTATAATTGGATAATGTTTTAAACATGAAAAGCTTCTACTAAGTCAACAACCCGCCACTTAACACCCTTACGGGTCGTTTGAAGTGGGGGCTTGCGTCTGTCGGAGTTCGACAGTGCTTCTACCCTCATAGAGAGCAACTACGCTTATTCCTACCCAGTAG